>JANQKN010000020.1 GCA_028281065.1 Flavobacteriaceae bacterium
ATATTGTAACTATTACTGCCGACGGAAAAAAACTGCCTTCCCAAAAATTGATAAAGAACTAAAAAAGGAGGCCATTGGCCTCCTTTTTTGTTATTCCTGTATTTTCCGTTTAAATATATATCGGGTAATAAAAATTCCTTTGTTGTCGGTTTCACCGGCATCACTTTCCACGGCACTGGTAACATGAGCCAAATCCCATCCCTCGGCTAGCATAGCGTTTATTTTAGACTCGATAACAGCATCATTAGCGGCAATGTTCTGAAAACGGATACCCCCCAGATTGTAAAAGTTGAGCAATTTGGTTTCGTCAAAATCCTTTACGCGGATATCTTTTCTTTTCGATTTGTTTCTGCTGTTGTCGTCTTCAGTTTGGGTAGAAGTAAATTGACTATAGTCTCTCTCTACATTGGCAGAGATTAAACGGGATCTTCCCAATCCATTGGGTACGATAGATTCTACACTGGTTACTACTTTTACTTCATACTGTTGGGCAGTCATGGTAAAGGCCATGAGTCCCATAAATGCTAACGTTAGAAATGTTTTTCTCATAAGTTGTGGTTTTTAAAAGGTTGTGCAAATCTAATTCAACTTTCTTGCCAAAAGTGGTTACTTTTGTTTTTGTTAGAAAATTATGAGAGGAACCGTCTATAAATCAACCGGAAGCTGGTATTATGTGAAGGCAGATAATGGCACTTTTTACGATTGTCGTATCAAAGGTCGGTTCCGTATGCAAGGCATTAAGAGCACCAATCCCATTGCTGTAGGGGACCGTGTCTTGTTCGAGGTAGAAACCAAGGGTGATGAAACAGTTGGGATTATCCATAGGATCGAGGAACGCGAAAATTACATCATCCGCAAAAGTGTAAACCTATCCAAGCAGACCCATATTATCGCAGCTAATATAGATGTTACCTTTTTGCTTATCACTTTAAACAACCCGCCTACATTTACCACTTTTATAGATCGTTTTTTAATTACGGCCGAAGCCTATGATGTGGAAGCCATCTTGCTTTTTAACAAGAGCGATGCCTATACCCAGGACGAACTCATAGAAATAAAGTTCTTGGCCGATCTGTATCGAAGGATAGGCTACACCTGTATTGGCATATCGGCCACCGAGAAGAAAAACATAGAAAAGATTAAGGAACTCATGAAAGGTAAAGTGTCTATGTTTTCTGGACACAGTGGGGTAGGAAAATCTACTTTGGTCAATGCATTGGAGCCAGGGCTTAACCTAAAAACATCTGCGATAAGCGAACAGCACCAACAAGGGCAGCATACTACTACTTTTGCTGAAATGTACGACCTTTCTTTTGGGGCACAGATTATCGATACCCCAGGAATTAAAGGATTTGGGGTAGTGGAGATGGACAAAGAAGAATTGGGCGACTATTTTCCTGAGTTTTTCGAATTGAAGCAAGACTGCAAGTTCAATAATTGCCTACACCTAGAAGAGCCCAAATGTGCCGTTAAAGAAGCCTTGGAAAAAGGAGAGTTGGCATGGTCGCGCTATAAAAGTTACCTTCAGATTTTGGAAGGAGACGAAGAGCAGTACCGCAAAGATATTTATGGAGATGAATAATATATTTCAAAAATTAAAACCACTAACAATCGCTGCTATAGTTCTCTTTTTTTCTGTAGTGATTTCCTGTACGGAAAAGAGTCACTGGCATGAAACCATAATAGATCTTAGAGGAAGTACAATAGTTGTCGATGATAATTATGTATCCGAAGGTAGTATTGGAGCTTATATAACCGAAAAGTACAAGAAATTGGATTCTTTGGAATGGCAAAAGCTATCGGCCAAAATCATAGTCTCCGTAAACACAAAAGTGGGAGTGGTTTCGGATCTAAAGAAAGAACTGAGAAATGTTGAGGTGTATAGAGTTGTCTTTCTAGTCCAAGAGGACAAAGGTAAAACCCAAGGATTCTAGTTTTGAATATGCTATAACTATGAGAACAGTTATTCAACGTGTAAAAGAAGCATCGGTAACGGTAAACAATGAGGTGATTTCCAAAATAGAACAGGGTTATCTCATCCTTTTGGGCATAGAAACTGCAGACGGGCAGGAAGACATCGATTGGTTGGCAGGAAAAATTGCTGGTCTACGAATTTTTGGAGACGAGAATGGTGCCATGAACCGATCCATTCTGGATGTAGGTGGCGATATTATTGTTGTGAGTCAGTTTACGCTACATGCTAGTACCAAAAAGGGAAAACGCCCTTCCTTTATTAAAGCGGCAAGACCCGAAATAGCCATCCCTTTATACGAATCCTTTGTTGCAGAATTGGAAAAGCATTTGGGGAAAAATGTACAAACAGGGGAGTTCGGGGCCATGATGGATGTTTTTTTAATAAATGACGGTCCCGTTTCAATTATTATCGATACAAAAAATAAAGAATAGCTTTTTTCTTCTCGCCTATTTTTATAGATTCGCAATACTTCCCTCTATATTAATTTACGGTTTACTTTATGAAGTTTATACTTTCCCTTTTGTTTGGTGTTGCAACTACCGTGGGGTTTTCGCAAAGTTTGTACAAAGCCTCCAACATACCAGATCACCTAAAAGAAAATGCCAATAGTGTCATCCGTCTGGAGTCGGTTTCTATAGAAATACCGAACCCCAAAAAGATTGTTGTGAATTCTAAGGAAGTGATTACCATTCTCAACAAAAATGGCAACAGGCACTTTTCCCCAGTAGTTCATTACAATAATGCATCTAAGATAAAAAGTGTAGAAGCAAGGATTTTTGATGCCGATGGAGAAGAAATCGAAAAATTTAAGAAGAAAGATTTTTACGATGTAAGCGCAGTATCGGGAGTAACCCTCTATTCGGATGACAGAATGCTTGTCTTCGATTATACCCCCACCGAATATCCTTACACCATACAATTCGAATACGAAACAGAATCAAGCAATACCGCTTTCGTAAACCGTTTTATTCCATTAAATGACTATCACAGTAGTGTTGCCAAAAGCAATTTTTCCCTAACCTATGGCCCTAACGTTAGCATAAAGTTTAAGAAGGTAGATAGGGAAGATGTTATTGCAATGAGCGAACAGCCCGGGAATATTTCCCTATCGGTCGAAAACTTGAAGGCCATAGAACCCGAGCGTCATAGCCATGGGCTAAAAAGACGCATTCCTGGGGTCACATTTGCGGTAGAGAATTTTTACTTGCAAGGGGTGCCGGGCAATGGAAAGGACTGGGTTGAGTTTGGAAAATGGATGAATGCAAAATTATTGCAGGATGTTCAGGAGTTACCAGCTGCAACCAAGAGCAAAATAAAGGATATGGTGGCAGGAGCCACTAGCTTGGAAGAAAAGGCGAGAATTGTATATGAATACGTTCAGAAAAATACCCGTTACATAAGTGTTCAGGTAGGAATTGGGGGTTGGAAACCCATGCCAGCTTCCGAAGTGGACAAACTGGGTTATGGCGATTGCAAGGCTCTTACCAATTACACAAAGTCTTTGTTGGATGCTGCTGACGTACCCTCTTACTACACGGTTGTGTATGGTGATAGGGACAAGCGGAGTATTTCAACAGATTTTACTTCTATGCAGGGAAACCACATTATTTTGGCAGTTCCCAATGAAGATGAAACCATATGGTTGGAATGTACAAGCCAGACCAGTCCTTTTGGGTTTATAGCCAATTTCACCGATGATAGGGATGTGTTAATGGTAACCCCGGAGGGAGGCAAAATAGCCCATACCAAATCGTATCCTTATGAAGGGAACTCATTAAAGACAACCGGAACCTGTGTTTTAGATGAAGAAGGTGATATTTTGGTGAATGTGGCCATGGAATCCAAGGGGACTCAGTACAGTCATCGCTACGATCTGGAGAGCAAAACCAAAGACGAAAAAGACGAATACTACAAGGAATATTGGGATTACATAGATAACATTACACTAAAGTCTGTAGATTTCAACAACGATAAAAAGGCAGTTGAACTTAAAGAAACCCTTCAGTTTCAAGCTAGATCCTATACTAGTAGTGCTGGCGAAAACCTTATTTTTCCTGTAAATGTGCTAAATAGGTCTACATATATCCCCAAGCGCTATAAAGAGCGAAAGTCTCCTCTTTACATCCCAAGGGGTTTCGTAGATGAAGATGAGGTTTTGATAGATATTCCCCCAGGGTTTGGCGTTACTTCTCTGCCAGAACCCATTTACGTTGAGACGAAATTTGGAGTGTATGCTTCCGAACTCCAAGAGAAGTCCGAAGGCAAATATCTATACAAGCGCAAATTCGAAATATACGAAGGCGAATTCCCTAAAGAAGAATACGAGAACTATAGAAAATTCCGAAAAAAAGTAGCAAGACACGATAACCAAAAAATCATTTTAACCAAACTATAGATTATGAAGAACCTCATTATTGTAACCTTATGCATCTTGACTTTTGCCATTCCTGCAATAGCTCAAGATTATAAATTCGGGAAAGTAATAAAGAAGGATCTCCTTTTGGAAAAGGACATTCAGTTTCCTGAGGCCAATGCAATAGTCCTTTACCGTGAGGTAAATGCTTTTTTAGGCTCCGAAGTAGAGGTATATGAAAGGATTAAGATTTTTAATGAAGAAGGATACGAACATGCAACGGTTCAGATTCCTTACCGAGATGTAAAAAGGGTAAAAGGAGCTACCTATAATTTGGTAAATGGGCAGGTAGAAAAGACCGAATTGGATAAAGACCTCATTTTTACAGATGAAGTAATAAAAGGGGTGAAGATTAAAAAGTTTTCTTTTCCCAATGTAAACCCAGGGTCCGTTCTGGAATTGTCTTACCGTACCGATAAAGGTACTTGGGCCGATATATACCTACAATACTATATACCCATTAAGAAGGAAAAAGTACACATTACCAATAACACAGGAGCAGGAGTGGAAATCCTACAGAACCCCAGGGCATTTTTGGATGTGGCAAGGGTAGAAGAAGGTAGGACGACCAATTTTATTGCCAGTAATGTTCCCGCATTGGAACCCGAGAACTATGTGTACGACATGAATGTATACCGTTCCTATCTTAAGATGAACCTAACCACCTTGGGGGACGCCTTTAAGTTCAATAACTGGAGGTCCCTAGGCGGTAAGATACTGGGGGTAGATTATTTTTCGATGGGGATGAAACCCAAGAAGTTTTATAAGGATGATATCGAAGCTGCTTTAGGGGGTGAGATAGACCAGTTGAAAAAAGCCCGGATTGTATATGATTTATTGCGCGAAAAAGTAGAATGGAACGAAGATTACGGGTATGTTCCAGATCAGTCCGTACGGGAGACCTACAAAAAAGGAGAAGGCGGACTAGACGATATCAACATGCTGTTGGTTTCTATGTTGGAAAGTGTAGGGATAGACGCTGCCCCAGTTTTGATTTCTACCAAAAGGAATGGAATTCCCTTAAGTGCCAGTATCAGTGCGTTTAATGGAATATTGGCTTCCGCTGTTATTGGTGGAAAAACCTATCTTTTCGATGCAGCCCATGACGATTCCAGTTTCGACTATGTCGCTTCGCACTTCTTGAACTGGAAAGGAATGCGGATTTTTCAGGATCATAGCTTCGATTGGGTGAGTTTGAAAAACGCCAACATTTCTACAAAAAATATCATAGGGCAGGCTACTATCGACGAAGATTTAATGATCTCTGGAAATTTGCGCGAAAGACATAGTGGATATTACGGAATTCAGAAAAATTCAGAAATCAAGGATTTAGGAGAAAACAAAGTAGAAACCATTTTGGATTATAATTCAAATGGTTTTGAGGTAAGTGAAGTAAAGGCAGACTCCAAAAACGAAGCTGCAGTAGATGTATCCTTTGCTTTCGAAATGGAAAATGCCGTGGATGAGATCGACGGGAAATTGTATTTCTCCCCCTTGCTCTTTACAGCCATTCCAGAAAATCCCTTTCAGAAGGAAACGCGCAAGTATTCCATAGATTTTGAATACTTGTTAAAGAACCAAACCATGATTTCCATTAAGATTCCGGAAGGGTATCAAGTAGAATCATTACCAGAAGCAATTAAGTTTTCACTTCCCGATGATATGGGGTCTTTTGTCTACAGGATTTCATCCCAGGGCGCTAATGTTCAGGTACAATGCGCATTTCAGATAAACACTCCGTTAATGCCTTACGATATGTACGATAGCTTGAAAGAGTTTTTTAAAGTGCGTATGGATAAAGAAACCGAAAAAGTAGTTTTATCTAAAGTTTAAAGAAAAGTTGTGAACCTTCTAAAAAAAGCAATCCCAGTTTTTGCATTTCTTTTTTGTGGTGTGTTATGGTCGCAACACAAGAAGATGCCCGATATTACTGTCGAACAACTTCAGGAAACGCAGGACGATGTCTTTCCCGAAGCCTCTGCAAAGATTATTTACAGGGATATTTTCTTCGAGTTTGGGGATGTGCTTAAAGTACGGGAAGCAAGGAAGATCTATAATAACGAAGGATTGGAATATTCAGATTTGGAAATTCCATATGAAGATGCAGAAATTATAGAAGCTAAGACCTATAATCTGGAGGATGGAAAAATTGTAATTACTGAAGTCAGGGAAAAGGAGATTATAAAGAAAGAAGTATCGGAGGACGATACAGATTACATCATTCCCTTTCCGAATGTAAAAGAAGGCTCCATCATCGAGATATTCTATATAGTAAAAGATATAGGGATGTGGGCAATGTATTACCAAAGTGTTTTGCCTTTGGAGCATTTTCATTTGGCGTTTACCAATCCCACCCCTGTAGAGTTAACCCTCTCACGCAATGGGTATTCTCCGATAGAGTTGGAAGTAACACAGAAAAACGATTTTTTGTATTACACGGGTAAAAACATCCCAGCACTTAAAGATGAAGCCTATTTAGGTAGTTTCAACAATTATCGGGGACGTCTTTTTATCGAGGTCTTATTGAATTATCGTAGATATAAAATAAAAGATTGGGGCGATGTAGCCCAATATTTTAATAACCTATCGTGGGGAGGGGAGAATTTTAAAGATTTACTCTCCAAAAGAAATTTTCTTAAAAGTGAAACAATTCGGGTGGTAGGAGAGGAAACCGATCCTTTACAAAAGGCCATTAAGATATATTCCTATATAAGGGACAGAATGGAATGGGATGGCTATTATAGATATTTCGACTTTTCTATCAAGAAGAATTTCAAAACGAAAAAGGGAAGCGCTGGGGTCATTAATGTGCTTTTGGCAATGATGTTAAGAGAAGCAGGGTTGGATGCAAATATGGTAATGGTGGCTTCTAAGGATAGGGGGTTTATTCACTTTACAACCAAAAAACTGTTTAATTACATCGTTACCCATATCAATATTAATGGTAAATTTTATCTTTTGGATGCTTCAAGGGAAAATGGAGCGTTTGGGGAACTCCCCCTTCATTTTGTAAATGGTGATGCATTGCTTTTGTACAATGGCAAAGGTCACGCATTGGTGTCTACCCAAGCTAAGGTAAAATCCCAAAACCTGTTGGTAATCGACGTGAACATAGATCCCGAAGAATTAGGGGTAAGGGGAAGCGTAAAAAAACGCCTTTCAGGGTATTTTGCCCGAAGTCACCGTGATGATTATGGAGATCCTGAAGACATGACAGACTATAAACAGAATTTGGAAGAATCCCATAATTTTCTTTCGGTCGATAACTATGTAGTCAAGGAAATGAACAATCCCGATCGCCCTTTAAGTATGTTTTACGGTTTCGATTGGGAAGAATATGTGGAAGAAATAGACGGGGACCTCTATTTTGAGCCTCTACTGTACTTTGGCTTGGAAGAAAACCATTTTAAACAGGAAAACCGTATTTACCCTATCGATTTTGGTTTCCCTTCAGCCAAAAAAGTGAATATGACTTTTAAAATTCCCGATGGTTACGAAGTAAAAAGCCTTCCAGAGTCCATTGCACTGGCTACGCCCGATAATTTGGCATCATTAAGTTTTCAATGTAAACAGAAGGATCGACAAATTGAAGTATCTTTGAACGTTGATATTAACCAAGGGATCATTCCCGTGGATTATTATCCCAGTTTAAAGGAAATCTTTGCCAATTACACAAATATTTCCAATTCAAAAATCGTCCTAACAAAATTGTAACAATGGACTTGCAAAATGCCCAAGGAGTTGTAGATAAGTGGATTAAAGAACACGGAGTTCGTTATTTTAATGAACTCACCAATATGGCTCAACTCACCGAAGAAGTGGGGGAAGTTGCCCGGATCATAGCTAGGCGCTATGGCGAACAGAGTGAAAAAGAAAGCGATAAGGACAAGGATTTGGGCGAGGAACTAGCCGATGTGGTTTTTGTGGTCCTCTGCTTGGCCAACCAAACTGGGGTAGATCTTCAAGCTGCTTTCGATAAGAAGATGGACAAGAAAACAAAGCGGGATCATGACCGTCATCACAATAACGAAAAACTGAAGTGATGTTCAAGAGGATTGTAACCCACAACGGATTTTGGAAATCTGTTCTTTTTTTGAGCATTATGTACCTCCTCATCCTTTTGGTGGTGCAATGGTTCATTACTGGATTTTCTTCAGATTTTATTACCCGTTTACTCAATTCCCAAAAAGTATGGATGGTTCCCATAGCAGGTTTTGTAGCTGGTTTTATGGTGAGCTATGGTAAGTTTTGGGCAAGACTGAAAAGACAAGATCAGAGAAAATGAGAGCATTCCTAGGGCGAATCCACGATCTTGTTGGTCAAACAATTAATGTAACCGGTTCCAAGAGCGAATCCAATCGTCTTTTGGTGTTACAGGCCCTTTTTCCAAAATTCAAAATTCAAAACCTTTCGCATAGCGATGATACCATAGCCCTTGCCAAAGGGATAAAAAAGACAAGTGGAACTGTAGACATACACCATGCAGGTACTGCCATGCGTTTTTTAACCGCTTATTTTGCCTCCCAGGAAGGAAAGGAGATTGTGTTAACAGGAAGCAGTAGGATGCAAGAACGTCCCATAGGTGTATTAGTAGATGCCTTAAGGGATTTGGGGGCTTCCATTACCTATGAAAAGAACGATGGGTATCCACCTCTTTCCATCGTGGGTAAAAAACTCACAAAAAGCAGGGTAGCCATTCAAGCCAATGTAAGTAGCCAGTATATATCTGCCCTCATGCTCATAGCACCCGCTATGCCCAATGGTTTGGAAATTAATTTGGAAGGTAAAGTGACTTCTCGCCCCTATATAGAGATGACCCTAAAACTTATGAATCAGTTGGGGGTACAGGGTGATTTTGTGGGAAACACGATTACAATCCCTCCATTGATGGTTCCCAAAAAGAACCCTATTATTGTAGAAAGCGATTGGAGCTCGGCCTCTTATTTTTATAGTCTCGTAGCCCTATCCAAAAAAGGTGCTTCGGTAACACTTCGCAGTTATAAAAAGGACAGTTTGCAAGGTGATTCTGCTCTTTCCATGCTATACGAATCCTTTGGGGTGAAAACCTTTTTTAATGAAAAGGATACGTCCGTAACCCTTTCCAAAGAATCCACCGAGCTTCCAAAACAAGTATCGTTTAATTTGGTTAAAACCCCTGATATTGCACAAACCATAGCCGTTACCTGTTTAGGTCTTGGTATGGGATGTGAGCTAATGGGGTTGCACACCCTAAAAATAAAAGAGACCGATCGTTTGGTAGCCCTTCAGAACGAATTAGGAAAACTAGGAGCCCAAGTAGCCATTACAGACGAATCGCTTGCCCTTTCACCGTCTCTGGAAATAAAAGGAAACGTAGCCATAGAGACCTATCACGATCATCGTATGGCTATGGCATTTGCCCCGTTGGCACTACGGGTACCCATCTCTATTTTGGATAGCGGAGTAGTGAGTAAATCCTTCCCAACCTTCTGGGAAGACCTCTCCAAATTGGGTTTTAACGTGCATTTGGAAGAATAAACCTCCATTTACTTGACAACCCCTATGTTGAGATCGTATATTTGCGCTCTTTAAAATAAAACGACACGCACTATGGGAATGAAATTATCCAACTTCAACTTTGATCTACCAAAAGAATTATTGGCAGAATACCCCGCTCCCAATAGGGACGAAGCTAGATTAATGGTATTAAATCGAAAAGAGCAAACCATCGAACACAAGATGTTCAAGGATTTGATAGATTATTTTGAAGAGGATGATGTATTGGTGCTTAACAACACAAAAGTATTCCCTGCCCGTTTATTCGGAAACAAAGAAAAGACCGGTGCTAGGATCGAGGTTTTCTTGCTTCGTGAGCTAAACAGCGAAACCCGCCTTTGGGATGTGTTGGTAGACCCAGCAAGAAAAATAAGGATAGGTAACAAACTCTATTTTGGAGACGATGAGTCTTTGGTGGCCGAAGTTATCGATAACACGACCTCTAGGGGAAGAACGTTACGTTTCTTGTTCGATGGCTCTTACGAAGAGTTCCGTAACAAACTCACCGAATTGGGCGAAACCCCACTTCCAAAATACATTAAAAGGGACGTAGAGCCCGAAGATGCGGAGCGTTACCAAACTATTTTTGCCAAAAACGAAGGTGCTGTGGCAGCCCCTACCGCTGGACTCCACTTTTCAAAGCACTTGTTGAAGCGTTTGGAAATAAAAGGGGTCGATTTTGCTGAAGTGACTTTGCATGTAGGTTTGGGAACCTTTAGTCCTGTTGAGGTAGAAGACCTTTCCAAGCATAAAATGGATAGTGAAGAGATTATCATCAATGAAAATGCTGTAAATATTATTAACAACGGGATAGAGAAAAAGAGAAAAGTATGTGCTGTAGGAACTACCGTTATGCGTTCTTTGGAAAGTTCGGTATCATCCAACAACACATTAAATTCGTATGCAGGATGGACCAACAAGTTTATTTTCCCTCCATACGATTTTAGCATTGCTAACTGTATGGTAACCAATTTTCATACCCCAAAATCCACATTATTAATGATGGTTTCGGCCTTTGCAGGGCATGAATTTGTAAAAGAAGCCTATGCCGAAGCAATAAAGGAAAAATACCGCTTTTATACCTATGGGGATGCTATGCTGATCCTGTAAAAAGAAAATTAGATTTCATAAAAGCTCCTTTTCCAACAAAAAGGGGCTTTTTTTATGTGGAAATTTTATTTTTCTATCTAAGAAGAAAGCTGTATTTTAGTATGTTATAACAGCTTAATTGTTAGGATATAGGTGAAAACTTTACGCACTTTTTTGTTGCTTTTAATGGTTCCCTTGCTTTCCGTATTTTCTCAGGAAGGTAAGAAGGATACACCTATAAGTTGGGAGTTTAACCTTCAGGAGGTAACACCCATTGAGCTTCCTGCTATAGATTTGGAAGCAATACACGCAGAAGATAGCATTAACGATCTTGATAAAAGCTTGCCTTGGCGTTATGGCGTGGTTCGCCCTATTATAGTTAATCTTGAGACCGATGGGGAATGGACCGATCTAGACAATGGCGATAGAATATGGAGAGCTGCCATTAAATCACCCGACGCCATCAATATGAGTATTAATTTCAACGATTTTTTGCTTCCCACAGGAGGTCGTTTGGTATTCCATAGCTTCGACAGGTCGGATATTTCCAAAATCTATTCCCATAACGATAACCGCAATTCCCAAAAACTGGGAACATGGTATATTCATGGAGATACTATATACATAGAATATTACCAGGCTGCTGGAACACAAGGTCCCATAGAATTAGAAGTGGGTAGTATCATACATGGCTATCGATTGGGAAGGGTAGATGATTTTATTGGCAACCCTTCTCGAGGGCTTAACGATTCCGGGGATTGCAATTACGATGTAAATTGTTCCATAGGGGCCGATTTCGACGATAAAAAAGATTTGCTTAAAAAAGCCGTGGCCCTTCTTAATTTAGGGAACGGTTATTTATGCTCTGCTTCTTTGGTAAACAACACCCGGGAAGATAAAACTCCTTATCTGTTAACTGGAAATCACTGTTTGGATAATTCAGACCCCTTGCTTTGGTCTGTTCGCTTTAATTGGATGAGCCCAATCCCTATTTGTGGGGAAGAAGAAGAAAGCGTAGATGTACAGAGTAATTTTACCATGAGTGGTGCTGAACTGCGTGCCAGCAATGCCCTAAGTGATTTTGCCTTGGTAGAATTGGTAAACGATATTCCATCCTCTTGGGATGTAGCTTTTGCAGGGTGGGACCGTAGTGATGATATTCCTGAATTTCAAGTAGGAATTCACCACCCCAATGGAGATATCATGAAGATTTGTCGTGATGACGATCCTTTGGAAAGGGAAAATGCCAACGGAACCGAAGTTTGGCTTATAAAGGGTGTTTCGGCAGGAAATGGTGATGGTTGGGATATAGGAACTACCGAGAGTGGTTCTTCTGGCTCTCCACTATTGGATCAAGAAGGAAG
Organism: Flavobacteriaceae bacterium; assembly: GCA_028281065.1. Taxonomy (GTDB): domain Bacteria; phylum Bacteroidota; class Bacteroidia; order Flavobacteriales; family Flavobacteriaceae; genus Aureisphaera. The sequence continues at coordinate 12,377 of JANQKN010000020.1, forward strand.
GATTATAGGGCAGCTCTATGCAGGACAGTCGTTTTGCGATGGTACCGAAAATAATGGGGATTACGATATATATGGCCGCTTTGCCGTTTCGTGGGATACAGGATCCACTCCAGAAACCCGCCTAATGGATTGGCTGGACCCCAATGGAACTGGGCAGACAGCTATAGACGTTTTATCGAACGCGTTGAGTATCCCAGATTTCGAACTAGCGGGGCAATTGCAGGTTTTTCCAAACCCAGCCTCTACCTATGTGTCCATTGTAAATACACGATTCCCTAACCTAAGCTATCGCCTGTACGATGTGGTAGGGAAACAAATAGCATCTGGAAATGCTTCCAATTCAGAAAACAGAATAGACGTTTCAGGCCTTCAGGAAGGGATTTATTTCCTTCACTTGGTCGATGAAAATAGTCAAGACGATATCACAAAGAAAATCATTGTCGAAAACTAAACAACCAACCAAAAATTCGATAATGATGAAAACCTCTTTCCTTGGAAAGAGGTTTTTTGTGACCGCTTTGTAAATATGTGGTAATTTTGCAATCCATGCAGCAAGAAAAAAAAGATATAAGAGCATTGTCCAAAGACGAACTGAGGGACTTTTTCGTATCCATTGGCGATAAGGCCTTTCGGGGAAATCAAGTCTATGAATGGCTTTGGAACAAAGGCGCGCACTCCTTTGAAGAAATGACCAACATTTCCAAAGAAATGCGGACTCACTTAGAGACTAACTTTGCGATAAACCACATTCAGGTAGATCAGTTGCAGAAAAGCCAGGATGGTACCATTAAGAACGCTGTAAGGTTGTATGATGGACTTATTGTGGAGTCTGTTTTAATCCCTACTGAAACACGCACCACGGCATGCGTGTCCTCTCAGGTAGGCTGTAGTTTGGATTGTAAGTTCTGCGCCACGGCGCGCTTAAAACGAATGCGGAATTTAAACCCCGATGAGATCTATGATCAGGTGGTGGCCATCCATAGGGAAAGCATGCTATACCATAATCGCCCCCTTTCCAACATTGTTTTTATGGGGATGGGCGAACCTCTTATGAATTATAAAAACGTATTGCTTTCCATCGATAAAATCACAAGTGATGAGGGCTTGGGGATGTCTCCGAAAAGAATTACACTTTCCACCTCAGGGGTTCCAAAAATGATCAAGAAATTAGCCGATGATGAAGTGAGGTTTAATCTCGCAGTTTCTTTGCATTCGGCAATTCAGGAAACGCGTGAACAAATCATGCCTTTCGCCAAAAGTTTTACCCTGGACGATTTAAGGGATTCCCTAGAGTATTGGTATGCCAAGACCAAGCGCATCGTTACCTATGAGTATGTTGTTTGGAAAGGGATAAACGATAAGGAAGAAGACATTAAGGCTTTGGTTCAATTCTGCAAATACATCCCATCCAAAGTAAACCTTATAGAATACAATCCTATAGATGATGGGGAGTTTCAACAGGCAAAAGACCATGTAATAGATCAATACATAGCAGCGTTGGAGAAAAACCGAATTCCCGTAACCGTAAGGCGGAGCCGTGGAAAGGATATCGATGCTGCCTGTGGGCAATTGGCTAACAAGCAATAATAAAAAAAGCCCTAGGATTTCCTAGGGCTTTTTCGATCTAATCTATCTAAACTCTAATCTACTCAGAGATTATCTTTTAATAATTTTGAAAGACTTGCTCTGTCCTTCTACAGTTACCTTAGCAACGTAAAGACCAGCGTTTAAGCTAGCGATATCGATGGTTTCGTTGTTGCTGGAAAGTTTCTTGGAGATCACGTTTTGACCCAATACGTTGAAGATTTCAACATTTTCGATTGGGAAAGCAGCTCTCAAAGCAACTTCGTTGGTAGAAACATAGTGGGACAACGTAGAGATCGCATTGTCATTTACACCCAAAGTACCATCTACCAATACGTTGTCGATTAGTACAGAGTTGTGGTCGAAAGTATCGAAGTGTCTAAAAGCAATGTAAACTTCCATACCTGCATAAGCAGCCAAATCCACAACGATGTTTACAGCAGAGTTTTCACCTCCGTTGTCTGCTGGGGTTTGGTTTCCAATCTGATCGTCAAAATCTGGAGTTTCCGCAATAAGGGTTCCAGGATCGTTAGAAGTAGAAACGTATACAGCCAAACGGTCTTCCAAGAAAGTACCGTTAATTTGGTAGGTGCCAAAAGTAAAAGTCAATGTTCCATCACTTACCCCAGTTAAATCGATAGGGTTGGTAAGGATTAACCAGTTGTCTGGGTTCATTGGGCTGTTTGGGTTTCCATCTTCCCAAGAATCGGAATCTGCTACTAAGCCATCTAGTAGGGAAGCAGAGGCATCAGAACCAGAAATGTCGGAAACTTCAAAAAACTCACCGTCACTGTCAAAATCTACTGAAGTCCAGTTGGAGAAGGTAGTAGCATCTACGGTCTCCCCCTCGAAATCATCAGAGAAAATCTGCGCACTTGCAGTAAGGGTAGCAAAAAGGGCTACCGCCAAAGTAATCTTTTTCATAGTATAAGTATCTTAAGTTAATTAATACCGCAATGATACATATAAAAGGTAAGTTTGGGGTATCTCCTGATAAGGTTTAACACCCATTTTTACGGCAATTTAACGTTTTGTGAGAAAAAATGTAGATTTTAAAATAGGGTGTGAGATTGTATTAGATTTGTTATGCTAATGAAGAGTATTTGGCTTTCGGTATGTAGTTCAATAAATTAAGGAAGCTTTGGGCAGAAAAACTACCCTAAAAAGAGGTATTACGTGGTTTTCTGCTATTTTTGAAATGTTAAATGAAAATAGTTTCCCAAATAAAGGAACCCATAGAGGCGGAAATGGAACTTTTCGAAAAAAAGTTTTCCAATTCTATGTCATCACAGGTTTCACTTCTTAATCGTATTACCCATTATGTGGTGAACCGAAAAGGGAAACAAATGCGCCCCATGTTTGTGTTCCTAATTGCCAAAATGTGTAATGAGGGCACCATTAACGAAAGAACCTACCGCGGGGCTTCAGTAATAGAGCTCATCCATACAGCTACCTTGGTCCACGACGATGTAGTGGACGATAGCAATAGGAGACGGGGCTTCTTTTCCATCAATGCCCTTTGGAAGAACAAAATTGCCGTTTTGGTAGGGGATTATCTCTTATCCAAAGGCCTATTGCTTTCTATAGACAACGATGATTTTGATTTGTTGAAGATCATATCCGTGGCAGTTCGAGAGATGAGCGAAGGCGAATTGCTTCAGATTGAAAAGGCACGCCGACTGGATATTACTGAAGAAGTCTATTTCGAGATCATTCGGCAAAAAACCGCAACCCTTATTGCTGCTTGCTGTGCTATGGGGGCAAAATCGGTAAATGCTTCAGATGGCGAAGTAGAAAAAATGCGCCATTTCGGGGAACTCATTGGGATTGCTTTTCAGATAAAGGATGACCTCTTCGACTACGGGGAAGAAAAGATCGGGAAACCCACAGGGATAGATATTAAAGAAAAGAAGATGACCCTGCCCCTTATTTATGCCCTTAACCATGCTTCGGCCAAAGATCGCGCTTGGCTCATCAATTCCGTAAAAAACCACAACAAGGACAAAAAACGGGTGAAAGAGGTAATTACCTACGTAAAAGAGAATGGAGGGTTGGAGTATGCCTCTACCCAAATGAAGGACTACCAGCAAAGAGCCCTCGAGATTTTGAAGGAGTATCCCGATTCTCCCTACAAAGCGGCATTACAATTGATGGTAAATTACGTGATCGATCGGAAAAAATAATTTTTTTTTCGACCCCAGACAACCATTTTCAGAAAATACATGTCTATATAAATAGAAGCGTTGCAAAACAATCTATGAAGGTAATTTCCTTACATAAAAATTATGTGAGACTTATTGGCAAAGCCAAGAAAGGAAACCGCAAGGCACAGCACGAATTGTTCGAGCTGTTTGCTCCTAAAATGATGAGTGTTTGCAGACAATACCTTAAAAAGGATGAGTTGGCGGAAGAAGTAATGTTGAATGGTTTCTTTAAAGTATTTACCCGTTTGGACTCATATAAAAATGAAGGTAGTTTCGAAGGGTGGATACGCCGCATCATGGTCAACGAGTCCATTTCGCAATTGCGCAGGGAGAAAAAATTGAATTTTAGCGACGATGCACCACTGGAAAACTCCTTGGAGCATGTGGCCTACATAGAAACGGAACTGGAAGTGGAGGATATCCAGAAAATGATCGACTCTTTGCCAGAAGGATATAAAACGGTTTTCGTGTTATATGCTGTAGAAGGTTACAAACACAGTGAAATTGCCGAATTGTTGCAGATTTCGGAGAACACATCCAAAACCCAGCTTTTTAAAGCTAGGAAAATGCTGCAGAAGGCAGTGGTTAAACAAAACAATAGATTGAGTTATGGCACCCATTAAATTTGAAGAAAATATCAGGGAAAAATTGCAGGAGCGGGAACTTCAGCCAAAAGAAGGTGCTTGGGAAAAACTGGAAGCACAATTGGGTGAAACCTCAGAAAAAAAGAAACCCTCCTATTTCTGGATGGCAGTAGCAGCCAGTTTTGTAGGTGTATTATTGGTAGGAAGCTGGTTCTTCTTCAATAAAGAGGATGCGACTACAGAACTCGTAAACGAAGACCCTATAAAAGTTGAGGAAGAAAACCTCTTTGTGGAAGAAACCAACAATACAACCCCCTTACAACAAGAAGAGCAGATCACAGTTTCGGAAGACGATAAGGTAGTCCCTTCCCAAGAAGAAGTAGTTGTCCAAACTCCCGAAAACAATACGAAGGAAAATGCTGTAGCAGTAAACGACATTCCTAAAAAAGAGGCGGTCCTTCAGAAAAAAGACGAAGAAAAAGTTATCCCTGTCGTACCAACCAGTGACGAAGGGATTGCTGCCCAACAAGACCTGAAAAAGGAGGGGAATATAGAAGGTACAGCAGTCGCCAAGCTGGATGAAGAGACCTTTATTCAACAAAAAGTGGACGAAGTCATTCAGGAAGTAAAGAAAATACAAGAAGAAAATAGTTCTGTAAGTGTGGCAGAGATCGATGCGCTTTTGGCCAAAGCACAACGTGACATTGCTACGAAGCGAATCCTAAACTCAGACCAACGCAAAGTAGATGCGCAAGCTTTGCTTATGGACGTGGAAATAGAACTGGAACGCAGTTTCAGGGATCGGGTATTCCAAGCTTTGGGCGAAGGATTCAATAAGGTGAAGACGGCAGTAGTGGAACGGAACAATTAATTATTCATCAATCATCGCTTTTTAAAAAAGCAAATAAATCGAACAAACATGAAAATCATTACCTATTGCATCGCAATCGTGATGTGGGTGTTGGCTATGGGCCAATGTAACGCCCAAGAAGTATACAGTTTTACCAAGTTGGAGCTCCTGGAAAAGAGTAAGGAGCAGATTGTCGAAGAGGAAAAAGATGCGCTTAAAGAAGAGGTGGAAACCATCATGCAACGACAAGAAAATGGAGAAATCACTGAGGAAGAAGCGGAGAAGTTGAAAAATGAAGCCGCAGAGCGAAGAGCCCTTAATATAGAGAACCGATTGGCCATTGTGGATAACAAGATCGCTCTTTTAGAGCGGAATGGAGAAGGAGACGATGTTTTTGAGACCGACAAGATAGAGATCAACTTTTTTGGTGAAGGACGGATTTTCGGAATAAATTATACACCGAGAAAAAGAAAATACGACCGTAGAACCACTAGCGATTTTGTATTGGCCGTTGGGTTCAATAATGTGATAACCGATGGAGAGTCTCTGGAGGACAGCGATTTTAAAGTTGCAGGCAGCCGTTTTGCCGAAATTGGATGGGCATGGAAAACCCGTGTTTTTAAGGAGAGCAATTGGTTGCGGATTAAATACGGTTTCTCGTTTCAATTCAATGGATTAAAGCCTACCGATAACCGTTATTTTGTGGATACAGGCTCTCAGACTGAATTACAGACTTTTGAGCGTGACTTGGATAAATCGAAATTTAGGGTAGACAATTTGGTGTTCCCTGTGCATTTCGAAGTGGGGCCCTCCCGAAAAGTGGAAAGGGAAGACTACTTTAGGTACTACACACATAACAAGATTAAGTTTGGATTTGGGGGATATGCGGGCTTCCGTTTGGGAACACGTCAAAAACTGAAATTCAACGATGGGTCCGAAGACGTAAAGCAGAAACAAAAGGGGAACTTTAATACCAACAATTTCATATACGGTGTAAGTGCCTATTTGGGATGGCGCAGTACAGCCCTCTACGTAAAATACGACCTTAACACACTATTTAAGGATAATCCCATAGAGCAACGGAATGTTTCCTTAGGGCTGCGTTTCGATATGGATTGATGTTTTGCTTTAGGTTATTTTGAATTAGTCCGGTTGTTTAATCGAAAAGACCTCCTTGCGGGGTCTTTTTTGTGTTTGTATTTCGTATTTTGATGGACAAGAAAAAAGTATATTTGTCCTAACGACATTTTCAAGATCTCCTAGTTTGATTTCACGACTCACCATAGACCAGGTTTTTGATACTGCCCGTGTAGAGGAGGTGATAGGGGATTTTGTGCAACTCAAGAAATCGGGGAGCAATTTCAAGGGGCTCAGCCCTTTTACCGATGAACGTACGCCCAGTTTTATGGTGTCACCCGTAAAACAGATTTGGAAGGATTTTTCCAGCGGGAAAGGAGGGAATGTGGTGGCTTTTTTAATGGAGCACGAACATTTTTCCTATCCCGAAGCCATCCGATACCTAGCTAAAAAATATGGGATCGAGATCGAAGAGACCGAACAGACCGACGAGGAAAAGCAAAAAACCAGCGAACGGGAAAGTCTGTATTTGGTAAGTGAGTTTGCCAAGGATTATTTTCACAGCACACTCCTTAATAGTGAACAAGGAAAAGCCATAGGGAAAACCTATTTTAAAGAAAGGGGCTTTACCGATGAAACCATCGAAAAGTTTGCCTTGGGGTATTCCCCCAACGAATGGGATGCCTTTACGGCCCATGCCATAAAAAAAGGCTATAAACTGGAATTCTTGGAAAAAACCGGTTTAACCATTGTAAAGGAAGAGAAGCAGTTCGATCGTTTTAAGGGCAGGGTTATGTTTCCTATCCTTAGTATGAGTGGTCGGGTGTTGGGTTTTGGTGGCCGGATCTTGACTAATGATAAGAAAGCAGCCAAATACCTTAATTCACCCGAAAGTGAAATTTACCATAAGAGTAAAATCCTCTACGGAATATATCATGCCAAGCAAACAATTGCCAAAGAAGACAATTGCTATTTGGTAGAAGGATATACCGATGTTATCCAAATGTACCAGCGGGGGATTAAAAATGTGGTTTCTTCTTCCGGAACGGCCCTAACCCCAGAACAGATACGCCTTATTAATCGCCTTACCAAAAACATTACGTTGCTTTTCGACGGCGACGCCGCTGGGTTACGGGCTTCATTGCGGGGTGTCGATTTAATCTTGGAGCAGGGGATGAATGTTAAGATCTGTACTTTCCCCGAAGGTGACGATCCAGATACTTTTGCCAAACAAAACAGTTTGGAAGAAGTAACCCTGTACTTGGAAGAAAACGCACAGGATTTCATCAATTTTAAAGCTTCGCTATTGGCTAAGGAAGCTGAAAACGATCCCATAAAAAAGGCGGAGACCATTCGGGATATGGTTACCAGTATTTCCAAAATCCCCGATGCCATTAAGCAGGAAGTGTACATTAAGGAGTGCGGGCGTATTATGGATATTAGCGAAGAGGTCCTTTTTAGCACCTTGGCGCAAATGCTTGAAAAGGAGAAAAGGGACGCTTCCAAAAAGACAAAACAACAGGCCCCTCAGCCTATGGAAGTGGTTACCCAGGCCAAAGCTCCCATAGAAAAGGTAGACGTACAATACCAATTGGAGCGCAAAATCATCGAGCTGTTGCTCCTATATGGGCATTTGGAAGAAGATTTCGAAGACCTTATCCTGGAAGCTACCGATGATGGCTCCATTGCCTTTAAGCCCGAAATGGTAAAAGCTAAGGTGTTCGAGAAGGTGTATCTGGATTTACAGGAAGACGAGATCGAATTTGCCAACGATAGTTTTAAGGAGCTTTATTTCGATATCATCAATACCCTAAACCAGCACCAGGAAGTTAAAATGGATTCCTTTGTTAATGGGTTGCCTCCTAAATCCGCAGAGGCGGTCACCCATATTTTGATGGATGACGAAAAATACCAATTGGCTTCGTGGGATAGAAAAGAAATCTATGTAAGACTCAAGGAGTATTCGGTCCCCCAAATGGTTATGGAGACCATTCTCAACTTAAGGCGCCATTTCGTGAATATGAAAATAGACGAATTGGCCAACTCTATTGCAACCAACGAGAGTATAGATGCGTACGACGTATTACAGGATGTACAGGACTACAATACCTTACGGATGGTCCTTTCGGAAAAATTAAGAAGGGTGGTGTAAACTATCTACCCAAACTGAAACATCCTGGACTGGTGGATAAGATCTGCTAGGTTATCCACTTTCAGTTTTTTCAACAGGCGTGTTTTGTAGGTGCTTACCGTTTTTTCGTTAATGTTAAGGGCATTGGCAATGTCCTTGTTTCTTTTTCCACTAGAGAGAAGGTTCAATACTTCGATCTCACGGGAAGAAAGCTTTTTGTAACGGCTTATGGCACTGGCTTCCCCAACATTTCTACTGGTAAAGGTAGAAGTTAGTTCTTCGTTCAAGAAGATGCCCCCTTTGGCTATTTGTTTCAGTGCTTTCAAAAACACTTTTGTAGAAGCGGTTTTGGGAACATAACCTGCAGCTCCTGATTTTATGGAACGCAAGGCATATATTTCTTCTGGATGGGTTGAGTAAATAAGTACGCGGGTCTCAGGGAATTCGGTCTTGATGTTTCTAAGTGCATTAATGCCATTAATTTGTGGCATGTCAATCTCCATAATCAAGATATCGGGCTGCAATTCGGTCAGGTTTTTAAACAACTCGTCTCCATTGTTGGCTTTTCCTACAATAGTATAGTTGTCATTTTTCTTAACCATACAGGCTATTCCCTTTCGGGTCACCGGGTGATGATCTGCAATAACGATTCTTTTCATTTTCTGGTCCGTTTTTTACGTTTAACTAAAAACGGGGATATGGTTTTATTGTGTGAGGTTATTTGTAATATTTCTACTACAAATTCAAAACTATGAAAAGAAACTAGCCTTGGGGTGATTTTTCGTTCAAATTCAAGAAAAATCGTTAAAAGCAAAAATTATTTGAATTCTCGAGGGATTTCACAAACGGGTATGGGGTTCATTTTGTGTTGGTTGATGCGGTTTAACCGTAGGTAAATTTCGTATACCTCCTTTTCACGCCCATTAAAGTCGGAAGGTTCTTTACCTGCATCCTGCATATGCATAGCCCATTCCAGCTCGTCATAACTGGCTCCTATCTGATCTTCATCGCTTCTGCTATCGCCAAAAAGGCCATCGGTTGGTACCGCATTTAGGATGGATTCTGGAACTTTTATGAATCGTCCTATTTCGTACACTTCACTTTTCATAAGATCGGCAATTGGGCTTAAATCTACCCCTCCATCACCGTATTTGGTAAAGAAGCCAACCCCAAAATCCTCTACTTTATTTCCCGTGCCAGCTACCAAGTAACGGTGCAATCCCGCAAAATAATACAAGGTTGTCATACGTAGTCGTGCACGTGTGTTGGCAAGGCTTAATTCTTCAGTTTCCAAGGAGGTATCTGGGACCTGTACCTTAAATCCTTCGAATACAGGCGTAAGATCGACCCGTGCATCACTTACATTATCGAAACGTTCCTTTAATTTGGCAATGTGTTCCTGTGCGCGCCCTACTTGGGATGCAGCTTGATGAATAGGCATTTCGACACACAGGGTTTGTAAGCCTGTCATGGCGCATAGGGTAGAAGTCACCCCAGAGTCGATACCACCACTTACCCCAACCACAAATCCATTCATGTTCGCATTAAGGGCATAATCTTTCAGCCAAGAGACAATATATTGAGTAACTTTTTCAGTATGCATTTTGTAAGGGTTTAATAATGAATAGTGATACCTTTGCAGCACAAAAATACAGGAAAAGCAAAATTAATAAAAGACAAGACCGTTACAATCTTGTAAAATTCACATACATGAAGAAATATCTTTTCGGTGTCATTATTTTGTTGGTAGTAATAGCGTGCAATTCCAAATCGGATACCGAGAAGGAAATCGCAGAAATCCCTGTCGATATCGAACTCGTTCGGTTCGATAAGGTTTTTGGACAAGCCACCCTGGCCGATCTCCCTAACTTAAAGCGAACATACCCCCAGTTCTTCCCCAAGCAGTTTCACGATAGTATTTGGGAAGGACGCTTAACTGATACCCTGCAACGGCAGCTAAACGAAGCTGTTGTGGAGGTTTTCCCCAAGGAAGGGGAGTTGGAGGATGGGTTAACGGATTTGTTTAAGCACATTCGTTATTATTATCCCAACTTCTTTGTGCCCAAGGTGTATACCATTACTTCGGATGTTGATTATAGAACCAAAGTTATTGCCCAGGACAGTTTGCTGGTTATAGAGCTGGACACCTATTTGGGGGCAGATCATCCTTTTTATGAAAGGATTCCCTTATATATAGTTAAGAACATGACGCCCGACGCCATCCTTTCCGATGTAGCTACGGCCTATTCAAAAAGATACATTTCTGTACCCAGGCAACGTTCGTTCTTGGCACAGATGCTTTATTTTGGTAAAGAACTTTACTTAAAAGACCTATGGCTTCCTTCTTTGGAAGATGCAGAAAAAATTGGCTATACCGAAGAAGAATATGCCTGGTCTCAAGCCAATGAAGAAGAGATTTGGCGGTATTTTGTAGAGAACGAACTGTTGTACAGTACCGATGCCAAATTACCATCGCGCTTTATTAGCCCTGCTCCATTTTCAAAATTCAACCTAGAATTAGACAACGAATCCCCAGGGATGATTGGTCGTTATATTGGATGGCAGATCGTAAAGTCTTTTATGGAAAATAACGATATTTCCTTACAGGAATTGATGCTCATGGAGCCCGAAGAACTATTCAGAAAATCTAAATACAAGCCAAAAAGATGAGTGCACATACCTCAGAGATAAAAATAGACGTAACCGTAGACGAAAACAAGATCCCGGAAAAACTACAATGGTCTGCACCCGATGGAGGTGTGCAAAAAGAAGAGTCCAAAGCCATTTTACTTTCGGTTTGGGATCACAATGCAAAAGAAGCTTTGCGTATCGACCTTTGGACAAAAGACATGCCTTTGGACGAAATGAAGATATTCTTCCACCAAACCCTTACCGCTATGGCAGATACTTTTCAGCGGGCCACCAGCGATGAGAAGATGAGTGATACCATGCGCGACTTTTGCGATTACTTTGCTGAAAAACTGGAGCTTACAAAAAAATAACCTGTTAAATATTTACTAAGAATCTGGTAATGTAAGCCAGCTTACATTTCTCTTTTTTGTTGACAAATACTTTTGGGGTATTAAATCAAAAAAAAGAAAAATGAAAAAGAAATTATTCTCTGGCCCTATAGACTATCGTAGGTTTATAGGGCTTTTATTATTGTTTTTTACCGCTAATGTTTTTGCCCAAACAGGAGCGAGAATTACCGAGGTTGTACCTAATACAGACCAAGTAACCCTTACCAATTTCAATGCCACGGAGTTGAATGTTACGGATTATTGGCTTTGTCTTGGGCCTGGTAATTATGATACTGTTGGAAGCCTTAATGGAGGGAACGCTGTGATCCCTGCTGGAGGTACCTTGCAACTTACTTTTAATGTAGATCCCGTTGCCGATGGTCTAAGCCTATTCTTAACCAATGATTTTGGATCTTCAGATCCTGATGTATTGTTGGATTTTGTGCAATGGGGTGCCCCAAATCAGCCAAGATCCAGTCAAGCAGTAACAGCTGGCCGTTGGGATGATGCTACCGATTTTATTAACTGTTCTGGCACTTATACAACAGAAACAGGGGGATCCGTAGCGGCTTGGATTTCCTCCATCGTTTATGCTCCCGATATCTCATTCGATGGAGGTGAAACGTCAACAAGCATCTGTGTAGATGGAATTGCCGATCCATTAAATGTAAACATAGAGCCTGGAGCCGTGGGAACCAATGGAGGGTGGATCATCACCGATCAAGCAACAGATGAAATTTTGGCATTGCCACCAGCACCTCCATTCAATTTAGATGGAGCCGGTGTTGGTGTGTGCGATATTTGGTATATCAGGTACGAGGATGGCCTTTCAGGAAACGAAGTGGGGTCCAATATTAATGAATTGGAGGGGTGCTTCTCCCTTTCTAACTATATTGAAGTAATTCGCGAAGAACCCGATGGAGGAACCGTGAGTTTGGAAAACGGAGAGACCGAAGCTTCCATATGTGCGGGAGACGGTATCCCAAGCCCTCTTACCGTTACCCATACAACCGTTGCGGTTAACCTTACCTATCGATATGTGATTACCGATAGCGATGCAGACAATACCATTCTTGCCATTACGCCTTCCAGTGAAATAGATTTGGACGGAGCTGGCCCGGGCATATGCCGTATTTGGGGTTGGAGTTACCGTGGGTTAAACCAGGATGATTTTATTGGTTTGCCACTAGCAGATCTTCAAGCTGCAGATTGTAGCGATATTTCGGACGAATTTATAGAAGTAACCCGCCTTACTGGAGCCGACTGCGATATTCTTTCCGTAGGGGAGTTCCAGAACGACTTTCAGTTTGCCCTGTTTCCAAATCCTGCTAACAACAGTGTAAGTATTTCTTACTTAGGCGGACAAAGTGTAAGTGCTCAAGTCGCTGTATACGATATCGCCGGTCGTTTGGTGATAAACAGTGAACTTAACACGCAAAGTGAGATCAGCCTAGATCTTTCTTCCCTAGTGGGTGGAACCTATTTAGTGCAGATTCAAGACAACGAAACCGGAAGCAATACAACTAAACAATTGATAAAGGAATAGATAAATTTTTTGTTAGTTACGTTGTCGGAAAGGGGTGAAGCTTTAGGGCTTTGCCTCTTTCTTTTGCATTCTATTGTTGAAGTGATTATTTTAGGGAGATGAAACTGGTGTTTGTATATAATGCCGACTCTGGCTTGATGGATCGACTTTTGGACAACGTTCATAAAATTGTGAGCCCTTCCACTTACGATTGCAACCTATGTGCCATTACCCATGGAAAGTTTGTGGAAGACCAATTGTGGAAATCTTATCGGGAATCGTCCAAAGTGGAAATGTCTTTTTACCATAAAGACGAATTTTTGGAAGCCTACAAAGAAGAACCTGCAATTCATGAGTTTCCTGTCGTTTTTTCTGAAGATGACAAAGCCCTCAATGTCATTATCGATGCCCATGCATTGAACACCATGACTACTTCCGAAGAGTTGATAGAAGAAATCTCGTTAAGGACTCGTTAATTACTATTTACTTGTTGGTTGATGGCATCTATATAAGCCAGAAGTTCTTCGCGGCCAATGCCCTTGCTAGATGAGGTCACAAAATAGGTAGGCATCTCTTCCCAGTTTTCCAGCATTTTTTGGGTATATGCCTCTATGTTTTTACTAAGTACGTTGGGTTTCAGTTTATCGGCCTTGGTAAAGATAATGCTAAAGGGAATCTGGTTTTCCCCCATCCACTGCATAAACTCCAAATCTATTTTCTGGGGCTCATGCCTACAATCCACCAACACGAAAGCCAGAACCAATTGCTGGCGTTTTTCAAAATACTGGGTAATAAACTTTTGGAATACCTTTTTGGTCGATTTGGAGACCCGTGCATACCCATATCCCGGCAAATCGACCAAATACCAGTTTTTGTTGATGATGAAATGATTGATGAGCTGGGTTTTTCCAGGTCGCCCCGATGTCTTCGCCAAGCTTTTGCGCTGCATTAGCATATTGATGAGGGAAGACTTGCCCACATTACTACGCCCTATAAAGGCATATTCAGGCAATGAATTTTTAGGGCATTTGGCAACATCGCTGTTGCTCATCACAAATTCTGCCGAAGAAATTTTCATGGTAAGTGGATTAAAACCCCCGCTCCTGTATCCAAGCGTACAAAAGGTCGTTAAAAGTATCCGGGTGTTCCATCATGGCTGCATGCCCGCATTTATCGATCCAATACAGGTTGGAATCCGGGAGCAGTTCATGGAATTCTTCCGCAACCTCTGGAGGGGTTACCGTATCGTTTTTACCCCAAATAATACAAGTTGGGTTGGGCATATGCGGTAAATCCTTGGCCATGTTGTGGCGAATGGCACTTTTGGCTATGGAAAGCGTTCTAATAAGCTTGTTTCTATCATTGACCGATGCATATACTTCATCCACGATATCCTTAGTGGCTACCGCAGGGTCGTAGAAAACGTTTTCGGCCTTCTTTTTTATGTAGTCGTAATCACCCCTTTTTGGGTAGGTTTCCCCCATGGCACTTTCATAAAGTCCAGAACTTCCCGTAATAACAAGGGCTTTTACCTTATCGGGGAATAGTTTGGTAACCATAAGCCCAATATGCCCCCCAAGGGAATTACCCAACAAGATGACTTCGTCATAGCCTTTATGCTCTATAAATTCGGAAACATAGATGGCAATGTTCTTTACGTTGGTTTTTAAAATAGGCATGCTGTAGATGGGCAGTTCGGGGATAACCACCTTATAGCCTTTGCCGGGGAAGAAATTAACAACCCCATCAAAATTACTTAGGCCACCCATGAGCCCATGCATGATAATAATGGGAGTTCCCTCACCTATTTCTAAATATGAAAACTTGCCTTCTTTCTTAAGAGGATGCGTCATTTTGGGTTAGCGAATTACAAAACAAAAGTACATAAATTTTAATGAAAGAATGAGTCGTAATGCTTTGTTGAAAACTTACATTTTAAAATTTTCTTAAATGATTGATTTTCAGAATAAATATCAATGCTGAGCCGTTTTTAAAAGACAGGGGTGGTAAAACTTATCAACAAAGTGGTAAAATGTGGTAAAAAGTGGTAAAACTTAATTATATTTGGTTCAACGAATTCGAAAAATCTAGACAGCGTGCTCAATCTCATTGGGACATACGAATGCAAGGCAGATGTGAAGGGAAGGGTGATGGTTCCTGCCGATTTAAAAAAACAGTTGGCTCCTGTTTCGGGGGCTGGTTTTGTTATTAAGCGTGCTGTTTTTCAACCCTGTCTGGAACTGTATCCCATGGAAGAATGGCAGAAGTTGATGGAGAAGATGAGTGGGCTTAACAGATTTAACAGAAAGAACAACGATTTTATTCGCCGCTTTACCGCTGGGGTCCGGACCTTGGAAATGGACACCACGGGAAGAATCAATATCCCCAAGGATCTTATGTCGTTTGCGGGAATCGATAAGGAACTGGTTGTTTCCTCTGCCATTAACATCATAGAGATTTGGGACAAGCAGAAATACGAACAAGCCATTGACGATGCGGCCAATGATTTTGCCGATCTGGCCGAAGAAGTAATGGGAGATGCCAATGATGCTCATGGAATATCATAATCCTGTACTGCTGCAAGAAACCGTAGCTGGGTTGCAGATTAAACCCAATGGGGTGTATGTGGACGTCACTTTTGGTGGCGGGGGGCATTCTCGGGAAATACTGAAACAATTAGGAAGCGATGGGAAACTCATCGCTTTCGATCAAGATAAAGACGCACTGGAAAATGCTATCGATGATCCGCGTTTTATGCTCATCAATGAGAATTTTAGATACCTCAAACGGTTCCTCCGCTTTTACGGCCATAAGGAAGTGGATGGGATCCTTGGGGATTTTGGGGTTTCTTCCCATCAATTTGATGCGCCGGAACGCGGATTTTCAACTCGCTTCGAAGCCGATCTGGATATGCGCATGAATCAGGAAGCCGATCTGTCTGCCTTTCAGGTAATCAACAAATATAGCGAGAGCGACCTCAGGAAAATTTTTTCCCAGTATGGTGAATTACGGGCTGCTGCCGGTATGGCCCGAGTAGTAGTCGAAGCCAGGGGATTGGAAACCAT
Source organism: Flavobacteriaceae bacterium (assembly GCA_028281065.1). Taxonomy (GTDB): domain Bacteria; phylum Bacteroidota; class Bacteroidia; order Flavobacteriales; family Flavobacteriaceae; genus Aureisphaera. Next base: position 28,417 of record JANQKN010000020.1, read on the forward strand.
AAAGACCAGCAATCAGCTCAAGACGGCTTTGGGTAGGTTTCTTCCCAAGCATAAGGAGAACAAGATCCTAGCCCAGGTATACCAAGCCATTCGAATCGAGGTGAATCAGGAGTTGGAAGCCTTAAAAGAATTTTTAGAGCAAACCGTGGATGTGTTGAAACCCGGTGGGCGACTTAGTCTTATCTCGTATCACTCGTTGGAAGACCGTTTGGTGAAACGCTTTATGCGAAACGGGATGTTCGAGGGTGAACCCGAGAAGGATGTGTTTGGAAGGGTAGAAGTGCCCTTTAAACCTATTGGCAAGTTTGTGTTGCCTTCAGAAGAAGAAATAAAAGAGAACAATCGGGCGCGGAGTGCAAAACTACGAGTGGCCGAAAAACTATAAATGAAAAAGGGCTTTTACAATATCGTTAAGGGGAAGTTTCTGGTAAGCGATGATGCTTTCCGAAACTGGCGGTTCATCATTTTCCTTTCCTTATTGGCTTTGGTTATGATCGGGAGTTCGCACAGTGCGGATAGGAAGGTGCACGAAATTGCTAGGCTTAACAATGAGGTGAAAGAACTGAAAAGCGAATATGTGGATGTGCGTATGCAGCTTATGCAGTCCAAGATGGAAAGTAAGATTATACGGGCCATGGAGAGAAGGGGGTTGTTCCCTTCGGAAACCCCACCCAGGAAAGTGGTGATTAAAACAGAGCAATAAAGAAATGGCCGCACAGGAAAAGAACATATTAAACCGTTTCTATTTTATCGCCGGAGGTATGTTCATCTTCGCGGGGCTTATTGCGTTTAAATTAATAAGCATTCAGTTTGTAGATGGTGAGAAGTATCGCGACTTGGCCGAGCGTAATACCACCAAGAACTTTACCATACCTGCCAATAGGGGGAATGTATATGCCGACGATGGTAGCTTGTTGGCGACTTCCGTTCCCAAGTACGATATCCGTTTCGATGCCGTGACGGTTTCTTCAGAAGATTTCAAAGAACATCTAGTGCCCCTTTCCAAGGCATTGAGCAAACGTTTTGGGAAACCTGCTTCTTATTATGAAAACCTTTTCCGAAAGGCCAGGGCCAATAAAAACAGATACCTCTCGGTAGTAAAAGGATTGGGCTATTCGGACTATGTAGCGGTTAAGAAAATGCCTTTGTTTGAAAAAGGGCCTTACAAAGGTGGAATTATTGTGGAACAGCGAACCGTTCGGGAACACCCGTTGGGAAAAATAGGGGAGCGTCTTATAGGAAACGAAATGAGGAATGAGCCTGGCGTCTACGAGGTAGGTTTCGAAGGAGCTTTCGATAAATACCTAAAAGGGAAGGAAGGCCAGCGCTTAAAGCAGAAGATTGCCAAGGGGCAATGGAAACCCGTGTACGATGACAATGAGGTTGAACCTGAAGATGGGTATGATATCATTTCTACCATTAACGTAAACATTCAGGATATTGCCCACCATGCCTTGTTGAAGCAAATGGAATATTACGAAGCAGAGCACGGAAGTGTTATCGTGATGGAAGTGAAAACGGGTGAAGTGAAAGCGGTGTCCAATTTAGGGCGTACTTCCGAAGGAAAATATTACGAAAAACTCAATTATGCTGTTGGGGAAAGTCACGAGCCCGGATCTACTTTTAAAGTCATGGCTTTTATGGCGGCTTTGGAAGATAAAGTGATTGATACAGCCACTGTTGTAGATACCAAAAAAGGAACAAAACGATTTTATGGTCGCACCATTAGCGACTCCAAGCATGGTGGCTATGGAAAAATCTCGGCTGCCAGGACCTTGGAGGTTTCTTCCAATATTGGTTTGGCAACCATTATAGATGAAAGCTATTCTAAAAACCCTCAAAAATTTATAGATCATTTCAAGAAATGGAAGTTGAACGAACGCTTGGGGATTCCCATTGTTGGGGAAGGAAAACCAGACATACCAGAGCCTGGTCATAAAAAATGGAGTCGAAATGCCCTGCCTTCTATGTCTTATGGGTATAATTTGGAAATGACTCCTTTGCAGGTGCTTACCTTTTATAATGGAATTGCCAATAATGGAATTATGGTAAAGCCACGTTTCATTAAAGAAGTGCGTAGGATGAATGTGGTAGTCGATGAATTTGGAACCGATATCATCAATTACAAAATCTGCTCGGACGAAACCCTTCGTCAAATCCAAGACATCCTTAAAAATGTAGTAAAACGAGGGACGGGAGAGTCGTTGTATTCTGAGTATTTCTCCATGGCGGGTAAAACTGGTACAGCGCAATCAGAATACTGGATGGCTGACTGGGCAGAGAATAGGAGATATGTTTCTTCCTTTGCGGGTTATTTTCCAGCAGACGATCCCAAGTATTCTTGTATTGTGGTAATACACAAACCCAGTATAAAAAAAGGATACTATGGAGCCGATGTATCTGGCCCTGTGTTTAAACGCATTGCCCAAAAAATATTTACAGACAGCCCACTCATCGATTATGTGATCGATCCCAACGAAAGTGACCCGGATTTGGGGGAGGATTACCAACAATTTTACGAAAAAGTACAAAACTCCTACAGCAAAGTGCCCAATGTTATGGGCATGGCTGGGATGGACGCCGTTTCCCTATTGGAAAACTCTGGGTTAAAAGTACGGTTGGTAGGGAATGGATCTGTGATTTCGCAATCACTCAAGAAAGGGGAAGTCTTCAAAAATGGACAACAAATAACACTGCACCTTAAATGATATTACTAAAGGACATATTGTATAAGGTGACCATCGAAAAAGTGGTGGGTGATACCCGAGTGCCTATTACCGAAATTCAGTTCGACTCCAGAAAAGTGAGCTTAAACGATGTCTTCGTTGCTGTTCGTGGAACCCTTTCCGATGGGCATGACTACATCCAGATGGCCTGCGAGAAAGGAGCTATTGCCATTATTTGTGAAGAACTACCCTCTACGTTCATTAACGGGATTACCTATGTTCAGGTGAAGGACACTCAAAGTGCCTTGGCTTTGTTGGCGGCAAATTTTTATGAAAACCCTTCAGAAAATTTAAAGCTGGTAGGGGTTACTGGAACCAATGGCAAAACAACCATTTCTACTTTGCTCTTCAATCTGTTTGTTCAAGCAGGTTATGAAGTAGGATTGTTGTCTACCGTAAAGATTTTGGTGGGAAAAAAAGAATATCCCGCTACCCATACCACACCCGATAGCTTAACCATTAACAAGTACCTAAAGGAAATGGTAGATGCTGGAGTGGAGTTCTGTTTCATGGAAGTGAGTTCGCATGGGATCCATCAAAAAAGGACTGAGGGACTCCATTTTACAGGAGGGATATTTACTAACCTTTCGCACGATCATTTAGACTATCACAAGAATTTTAAGGAATACCGCGATGTAAAGAAGGTGTTTTTCGATCAATTGCCCAAAAGTGCCTTTGCACTTACCAATAGCGATGATAAGAATGGTGCTTTTATGCTTCAGAATACTGCGGCCAAAAAATACACCTATGCCCTTAAAACCCTGGCGGATTATAAAGCCCAGATTTTGGAAAATCAATTTTCGGGCTTGCTGCTTAAAATAAACAACAACGAATTATGGGTGAAGCTGATAGGTTATTTCAATGCCTATAATCTTTTGGCAATTTACGGAACCGCAGACTTGCTGGGACTGGAAAACATGGAGGTGCTTCAACTCATGAGCACCTTGGAGAGTGTGGATGGTAGGTTCCAGTATGCTGTTTCAGAAAATAAAGTGACTTCCATTGTGGATTATGCCCATACGCCCGATGCCCTTAAAAATGTATTGGAAACCATCAATACCATCCGTACGGGGAATGAAAGTTTGATTACCGTGGTAGGATGTGGAGGCGATCGCGATGCGGCCAAACGTCCTAAAATGGCAAACATAGCCACACAATTGAGCAACAAAGTCATTTTTACAAGCGATAATCCCCGTTCCGAAGATCCCGAAAAGATCATAGAAGCTATGGAAGCTGGGGTTTCGCCAGAGCATTTTAAAAAAACACTTTCCATTGTGGACCGCAAGCAAGCCATTAAAACGGCATGCCAAATGGCTGGGGAAGGCGATATCATCTTAGTAGCAGGAAAAGGACATGAAACGTATCAGGAGATTGATGGAGTACGAAAGGATTTCGATGATTTCAAGATTGTAAATGAACTATTAACCGCCCTCAACAAATAACTATGCTTTACTATCTGTTCGACTATCTAGACAAAACATACGACCTTCCTGGGGCTGGGCTGTTTCAGTTCATCACCTTTCGTGCAGCCATGGCTACTATCCTGTCCTTAATCATTGCGACAGTGTATGGAAAAAAGATCATCCGCATATTACAGCGAAAGCAAATGGGGGAGACCATTCGGGATTTGGGCTTGGAAGGACAACAAGAAAAAGCGGGAACCCCAACCATGGGAGGGATCATTATCATATTGGCGACCATTATCCCTGTGCTGCTTTTTGCCAAGTTGGAAAACATTTATGTAGTCATGCTTTTGGTAACCACCCTTTGGATGGGGATCATTGGATTTTTGGATGACTACCTGAAAAAATTCAAAAATGATAAAGCAGGGTTGCCAGGGAAATTCAAAGTCGTGGGTCAAGTAGGTTTGGGAATTATTGTAGGGGCGACCATGTTTTTTCACCCAGATATAACCGTAAAGACAGAAAAACTGAATCCTGTTACCAATCAGGAAATAGTGGAAGAAGGAACCACTACCGAATTCAACGAAGCTGAAAAGACCC
>JANQKN010000056.1 GCA_028281065.1 Flavobacteriaceae bacterium
AAAGTACTAATTGGATTACTTTCTGCCATGTTAATTGCTTTAGCCGTTTATACGGTTTCCCTCTACAACGATAGTGAAAGCAATATGACGGCACTCGAAACCCAAAAAACCGAAATTGAAGACGAACTTCAGGAACTCATTTCCAATTACGATGAAGTCATTCAGGAAAATGAACTGAAAGACAAGGATCTTTTGGCTGCCCGTGAGCGAATTGAAGTACTGTTGGATTCGGTAAAAACCGCAGAAGCCAATGTCGCACTTATACGCAGGTATAGAGCTGAAATTGGAAGACTGAAAGATGAGCGAAAAGTCCTTTTTAGACGGGCCGATAGCTTAATGAAAGCCAACGAAATGCTGGCTGTTAGAATGGATAGTACCACTACCATCCTAAACGAAACCATTAAAGTGGTAGATTCTGTAGGACAGGAAAACCTGGCCATGGCAGAAACCATTAAACGTGGTTCCGTGGTTAAAGCCACCGACCTTCGGGGAGAAGCGGTTATTGTTAGAAAAAGCGGAAAGATCGTGGATACCAAGCGATCTAGCAGAGCCGATAAAATTCGTGCTTGCTTTACCTTGGCTCCTAACATCATTGCCGAAAAGGGAGATCGTTTGTTGTTCGTACAGGTAATCAATCCGCAAAACAACCTCTTGGGACAAAAAGCTACTATGGAGTTTGAAGAAGGAACGTTAAACTACAGTACTTCTACCAAAGTGTTCTACGAGCAGGAAGAATTGGATGTGTGTGTATTGGTAGATGCTACCGAAGAAAACCTAGTCGAAGGACGTTACATCATCAACGTTTTCGATGGGTCTACACAGGTTGCCACAGCCAGTATGACACTTAAATAATTTGTACGTAAAAAAGATAGGAACCGCTGCGATGTTATCGTAGCGGTTTTTTTATTTTTGCGCCATGGCAAACAATGAAGATCATTTTAAGAAGGTAATATCGCACGCCAAGGAATATGGCTACATTTTTGGATCCAGTGAAATTTATGATGGATTGAGCGCGGTATACGACTATGCACAAAACGGTGTAGAACTAAAAAAGAACATCCGCGAGTACTGGTGGAGAAGTATGGTGTACATGCATCAGAACATCGTTGGGATCGATGCGGCGATCCTAATGCACCCAACTACGTGGAAGGCTTCCGGACACGTAGATGCCTTTAATGATCCCCTTATCGATAATAAGGATTCCAAAAAACGCTACCGCGCCGATGTCTTGGTAGAGGACTATGCCGAAAAGTTGGAACAAAAGGCACAAAAGGAGATAAAAAAAGCCAAAAAACGTTTTGGTGATGCTTTCGATGAAGAGCAATACAGAACCACAAACCCTAGGGTGGTAAAATACCTTTCTGAAAAAGATGCTGCGCTTAAGCGATTAGCAAGATCGTTGGAAAACGAAGACCTGGCCGACGTGAAATCCCTGATCGAGGAATTGGAAATTGCCTGTCCTGTAAGTGGTTCCAAGAATTGGACCGATGTAAAACAGTTCAATCTCATGTTCGGAACCAAATTGGGAGCCTCTGCCGAAAGTGCTACCGATTTGTATTTGCGCCCCGAAACAGCCCAAGGGATTTTCGTAAACTTTTTGAACGTTCAGAAAACAGGAAGGATGAAAATACCGTTTGGGATCGCCCAGACAGGAAAGGCATTCAGAAACGAAATCGTTGCACGGCAGTTCATCTTTAGAATGCGTGAGTTCGAACAGATGGAAATGCAGTTCTTTGTGCGTCCAGGGGAAGAAATGAAGTGGTACGAATACTGGAAGGAAACCCGCTTACAATGGCACTTGTCGCTTGGGTTGGGTGAAGAAAACTACCGCTTCCACGATCATGAAAAGTTAGCGCACTACGCCAACGCGGCAGCCGATATAGAGTTCAATTTCCCGTTTGGTTTTAAAGAATTGGAAGGGATTCATTCCCGTACCGATTTCGACCTAAAAGCCCATGAGGAATACAGTGGTAAAAAGCTTCAGTTTTTCGACCCTGAAATGAACGAGAGCTATGTTCCTTACGTAGTGGAAACTTCTATTGGATTGGATCGTATGTTCTTGGCGATTTTCAGTAACTCATTAACCGAAGAAACCTTAGAAGATGGTAGTTCCAGAACTGTGTTAAAAATACCTTCCATATTGGCTCCGGTAAAGGCTGCGGTACTTCCATTGGTTAAAAAAGATGGTCTTCCGGATATAGCCAAGGAAATTGTGGATGCCCTTCGTTGGGACTTTAATGTAATTTACGACGAGAAAGATGCAGTTGGAAGAAGGTATAGAAGGCAAGATGCTGTGGGAACGCCTTTCTGTATTACTGTAGATCACCAAACCAAAGAAGACCAGACGGTAACGATCCGTCACAGGGATTCCATGCAACAGGAACGGATTCCTATTTCGGAGATTTCAGAAAAATTAAAGGATACCATTTCGTTCCAGAAATGGTTGTCATAAAAAAAGAAAAGAGCGGGTTATTCCGCTCTTTTTAGTATTTCGGTTATTTCAACAGGACGGGCATCCGGACAGCGGTTGGCTCTTCGTAATCCTGTAAACTTAAGCCATACTTTTTCCGAATCATTTTTAAAAGAATCAGGCAAGTTCATGGGGTCTACTTTTTGTTCGGCAAACCCTCCTTTAATATCTATATAATATTCGCAGGCACCTTCTCCTTTGCCTACAATAATAACGCCTCTTATGTAACCATCGGCAAGCATTTGTTGGGCATTTTTAATTGTTGTTTCCATATCGGTTTTATCGGACATTTCTTCTGTAGTAACAGCTTCTTCGGCAACGGCATTTTTTGTCGAATTGCAAGAAGCAATGGCTAAACAAGTGAATAGTATGAAGGTTTTCATTAGGTTCATGGTTTGTGTTTTTAACATATTCGAGATTAAAATTACAATAAATATGCCATTCGCATACGAAAGCGACAATAGAGCAAAGTAAAACATCTGAGGATACTTCAGATAAAGTGTTTAACCAGAATAATGAAGATTCGCTTTTATAAGGCTTCCTGTACGAAAAACTTCGTTTTTTTTAGGGTCCTATTTTCGAT
>JANQKN010000080.1 GCA_028281065.1 Flavobacteriaceae bacterium
ATTGCCCGATTTTATGAAATTGAAGGTGGTAGAACCCTTGCGGATGCTGTTTAAAGATGAGGTACGCCGTGTGGGTGCTCAAATGGGAATCGATAAGGAACTTTTGGGGAGGCATCCATTTCCTGGCCCTGGATTGGCCATTAGGATTCTTGGGGATATCACAGAAGAAAAAGTTCGTATATTACAAGAGGTAGATGCCATCTTTATCGACGGACTCAAAAAGTGGGATCTGTACAATAAAGTTTGGCAGGCAGGAGCCATTCTCCTTCCCATACAAAGTGTAGGGGTTATGGGGGACGAAAGGACCTACGAAAGGGTAGTTGCCTTGCGTGCTGTAGAAAGTACCGATGGTATGACTGCAGATTGGGTAAACCTGCCCTATGAATTTTTACAAGAAACGTCCAACCATATAATAAATAGGGTTAAAGGCGTTAATAGAGTGGTGTACGACATTAGTTCTAAGCCGCCTGCCACTATAGAGTGGGAATAAAACCCAAAAGGGCATTGGGGTTGCAAAGTCAGGCAAAAAGCAATCCTACAAACAAACCTAAGTAACTATTTGTAAAGTGAAATATATTGTAATCATCATTTCATTCTTATTAGCTTCTTGTGTGAGCTATGCGGAAATCCCTGTTCAGGAAAAATACCGTAGCCATCAAGTACAGCAAGGGGAGACGGTGTATAGCATAGCCAAGAAATACAATGTGTCCGAAGCTGCTATTTACCGCCTTAATCCCGATGCGAAGAATGGAATAGGAACCCATAATATCCTGATCATTCCCAGTTCAGATATTATAAATGAAGGATCTACCCCTGTTTCGTTCAAAAAACACAGGGTAAGACGTAAGGAGACCTTGTTCAGTATTTCCCAAAAGTATGGGGTGAGTGTGGACGATATCAAAAAATACAACAAGCATCTGTATGCATCGTCCTTAAAAAAAGGGGAAAAGCTACAGATTCCCATGTTACCAAAAACGGATACCCCAGTAGTTACAGACCAAGGAGCTAATTCCAATAGTGGGAGTTCAGATTATGCAACCCACACAGTGGCTCCAAAAGAGACCAAGTATGGCATTGCACGTAAATACGGTATTTCGATTGCCGAATTGGAAACATTGAATCCTACAATGTCTTCCAACTTACCTATTGGGACTGAGTTGAAAGTTCCCAATACACAGGTAACCGATACTGCCACTATAGAGGAAGAAAACTTCGATTTTTACGAAGTACAACCCAAAGAAGGGTTTTTCCGGTTGAAAGTAAAGTTGGGATTGTCTCAAGAAGAGATCATCGCATTGAATCCGTATGCTAAAGACGGACTAAAGGAAGGTATGATCCTAAAGATTCCAAAAGAAGTATCCGATGCCGTTTCCGAAAACGCCAACAAAGTGGATTTGGAAAACAGTATTACCAATACCGAGAAAAAACGAATTATGGTAATGCTGCCTTTTCAATTGCGAAAAGCAGGTGCCGATTCCCTCGAGCTTCAACAGGAAGTGATGAAGAACAACCGTTTGTTGCGTATTTCCCTCGATTTTTACAGTGGAGTGCTAATGGCTGCCGAATTTGCTAAGGACAAGGGCATTTCTACCTACATCGATGTTATCGATACCGAAGGCAATAGTCAACAAGTAAGTGCTGCAATCCAGGATAGAAACTGGGAAGACATGGATGCCGTGATAGGTCCCCTGTTAAGTAGAAATGTTGAGAAAGCAGCGTCTATGCTTAAAAGCGAAAACGTCCCTGTTTTCTCCCCTTTAAGCAATAGAAACTTAAAACTCACTTCCAATTTGTTTCAAACATTACCTACCGATGGGCTATTGGAAGAAAAAATGATACAATACCTAAAAGACAATTTGGGCGATCGCAATATCATTGTTATTAGCGATAAGAGTAGGGCCAAGCAAAGGCAAGCCTTATTAACAGCTTTCCCGAATGCTGTTACCCTATCCCCAAGAGAAGAAGGGTTTTTGTATGTGGTCGATATAGACAAAGTAATAGACCGAACCCGTGAAAACTGGGTGGTATTGGAATCCGAAGATCCCATTATTTTAAGTAATGTGGTAGGCTTACTGAATGGTATGCCACAAGAAACCCACAAAATACGCCTGTTTACAACCGATAAGAACGATAGTTACGATTTCGATGACGTGTCTAACCGACACTTGGCAAGATTAGGGTTCACGTTCCCATCGGTAAGTAAAAGCTACAACTATAGTGATAAGGATGCCTTTGTGGTAAGCTATAAAAACAAGTATGACGTATATCCTAATCGCTATGCCGTAAGGGGATTCGACCTTACCTACGATATCCTTTTGCGCTTGGCTGCCGAAGGCAATGTATACGATGCCAGTGATGATGATTTGGAAACAGAGTATGTGGAAAATAAGTTCAGATACTCCAAAAAAATGTTCTCAGGGTATAAAAACCAAGGGTTCTACATCCTAAAATACACGGAGGACCTCCAATTTGAAGAAATGAAATAATGAGCACCTCAAAAGTAACCTACCTTGGGAACCTTCGTACTGAATGCGAACACCTAAAATCGGGTAACACCTACATTACCGATGCGCCCACAGACAACAATGGTAAAGGAGAAGCCTTTTCTCCCACAGATACCGTAGCCACGGGATTGGCCAATTGTATGCTAACAGTCATGGGTATTAAAGCTAGGGACCTTGAGGTTGTGTTGGACGGGAGTACGGCAGAAGTTACCAAAACCATGGCTGCCAATCCGCGGCGTATTTCAAAAATAGAAGTGGTTTTTCAATTACCTTCTGGAGTTTCTGAAAAACACCAGAAAATCTTACAGAACACAGCAAATACCTGTCCTGTGCATCATAGCCTTCATCCCGATATTGAAAAGATCATAACCTTCAACTGGGGAAGTTAAATCCTAACTTACAATTCAATATTTTTAGGGATATAGCGTTAGTGATGTAATGAAACTAATAGCCGCAGCATTACTATTCTTTTTTATTGCTCCGTTTTCAGTAGAAGAAGAAAAAATCGCTTGGAGCGAGGATCACAAGCTCACTTGGGAAGATTTTAAAGGAACCCCCAGTGGTCCTGAAGAATTTGTGGCAAGCACCAATTCGGGTGTTTCCTTTTCCTTTTCGTATAGCGAACGGAATGGGGTGGCCAACATAGACTACAAAATAACGGGCAATTTTTATCCCAACCTTTCTTGGTACCGTCCTGCGAAGGTATCCGATTACATCTTGGGGCATGAACAGTTGCATTTCGATATTTCCGAACTCCATGCCCGAAAACTGAGAAAAGCCTTGAGCACACTTCCCCATGACAGGGAATTTGGGGACAAATCCAAGGTGATCTATGAACAAATGGAAGCCGAACGGCGTACTATGCAGCAGCAATACGATTCCGATAGCGACCACTCCAACATAGAATCCGAAGAACTTCGGTGGAGATCCTACGTAGCCGAACAGTTGAAAGCCCTCGACGACTGGAAGGAATGAACAAGGAACACCTTATAGAGCTGGCCAACTATAAAATGCCCTTCGGCAAATACAAGGATGAATACTTAGTCAATATCCCCGAATACTACTATGCCTGGTTCCGTCAAAAAGGATTTCCACAAGGCAAATTGGGGCGGCTCATGCTGGAAATGCACGAGATTAAGATGAATGGTTTGGAAGATTTGGTACGGCCTTTAATTCTTAGATAACTACCCAGACCTTTTTATCTACTCAAATTACATTCAAATTTCGGGTTTTAATCCCCAGCTTTCGGCAAGAAAAACGTATATTTGCATCCCGTATAGGTAACAAGAAGTATCATTACATGAGCACTACAAAATACATTTTCGTTACGGGCGGGGTATCATCTTCACTGGGTAAAGGAATCATTGCAGCATCGCTGGCCAAACTACTACAAGCACGTGGTTATCGTGTTACGATTCAGAAATTGGATCCATATATCAATGTAGACCCGGGAACGCTTAATCCCTACGAGCACGGAGAATGTTATGTTACCGACGATGGTGCCGAAACCGATCTGGATTTAGGCCATTACGAACGCTTCTTGAATGTACCTACATCGCAAGCCAATAACGTTACCACAGGACGCATTTACCAAAGTGTAATCGAAAAGGAGCGCCGTGGTGAATTCTTGGGGAAAACCGTTCAGGTGGTTCCACACATTACCAACGAAATTAAAGAACGCATCCAGATTTTGGGTAATAGTGGCGATTACGATATCGTGATTACCGAAATAGGGGGAACCGTAGGTGATATCGAGTCTTTACCCTACATAGAATCCGTGCGTCAGTTAAAATGGGAATTGGGCGAGCAGAACAGTTTGGTCGTTCATCTAACCCTAATCCCTTACCTGTCTGCCGCTGGAGAATTGAAAACCAAGCCCACACAGCACTCTGTAAAAACACTCATGGAAAGCGGGATACAGGCCGATATTTTGGTGTGTAGAACCGAACACGAATTAAGCGATGACCTTAGGAGAAAACTGGCTTTGTTCTGTAACGTAGGAAAAGATGCTGTGATACAGTCCATCGATGCCTCTACCATATATGATGTTCCTAACTTAATGTTGGAAGAAGGTTTGGACCGGGTTGCATTACGCAAAATGGGATTGTCTATAGAGGGAACTCCCAAGTTGGAACGATGGAACGAGTTTTTAACGAGACACAAAAATCCCAAGGCTACCGTAGAGATTGGACTTATTGGTAAATATGTAGAACTCCAGGATAGTTATAAATCTATTTTGGAGGCCTTTATACATGCTGGGGCCCAAAACGAAGTAAAAGTAAAAGTACGCTCCATCCATTCAGAACATATAGACGAAAATAATGTAGCGGAAACCCTTAAAGGGTTAGACGGGATACTGGTAGCCCCTGGTTTTGGGGAAAGGGGGATAGAAGGAAAAATCGATGCCGTACGGTATGCCCGTGAACACAATCTTCCTTTCTTGGGAATTTGCTTGGGAATGCAAATGGCGGTTATAGAATACAGCAGAAATGTACTGGGACTTAAAGATGCCAATAGTTTAGAAATGGACGCTGAAACGCCATATCCCGTTATCGACCTTATGGAAGAACAGAAACACATTACCAATATGGGAGGGACCATGCGATTGGGAGCTTGGAAATGTGATCTTATGGAGGACACCATTGTTCGTGAAGTGTATGGAGAAGCTGCTATTTTAGAGCGTCACAGACATCGCTACGAATACAATAACGAATACAAAGAGCAATTGGAAGGAGCTGGAATGAAAACCACGGGAGTTAATCCTGAAACTGGATTGGTAGAAATTGTGGAGATTCCTTCCCATCCATGGTTTGTTGGGGTACAGTACCATCCAGAATACAAAAGTACCGTGGCCAACCCCCACCCACTATTTGTTGGTTTTGTAAAAGCAGCTTACGAATATTCAGAAAAACAAGACAATTTGGCGCATTGCTAATTTGGGCTGAATTGTTGTTACATAGGAAAATGTTACGTTTTGGGGTAGAGAACGTCTCATTACAACATTTTAAAATAACTAAACACCACATCCGGGTAAGATCCTGGAATCGTATATGGAGAAAAGAAAATTTGACATCAATACACTTATCGGAATCTTTTTGATTGGGGGAATCGTAGCTTGGATGTTCTTTAATCAACCTACTCCGGAGGAGATAGAAGCCGAAAAGCAAAAACAGGAGCAGGTAACCCAAGAAGAGAATAAAGCTGCTTCACAGGAGCAAGAGACCAAGGAGATTACCCCTGAAGTTGTAAATAGTGTAAATGCTACGGATTCCTTGGCATTGGAAGGATTGAAAAACCGTCTGGGTTCATTTGCTTACTCTGGGACCCTTCCCTCAGCAGAAGATGCTACTACCGTAATAGAAAATGATGTACTTCGTCTTACCGTAAGTAACAAAGGGGGACAAATTGTAGAAGCAGAGCTTAAGAATGAGACCCAATACGAAGGCAAGCCTGTTTTTCTTATAAAAGATGGGAATAGTGATTTTAACCTTCAGTTCAATGCAGAAAACAGATCCCTAAATACTAAAGATCTTTTCTTCGAGCCATCACTTTCCAAAAATGGGGATAACAACGTGCTTTCCATGAAGCTGAAAGCGGGACCTAACTCATACTTGGAATATAGATACGAATTGAAACCTGGCGATCACATGCTGGATTTCAGCCTTCGTACCCAAGGACTGGATGGTGTTATGGACACTAGCCAACCCATGTACCTTAACTGGGACTATAAAGGATACCGTCAAGCCAAGAGTATCACCTACGAAAATAGATACTCCCGACTTACCTACGAATTCGAAAATGGTGATGACCACAGTAAGTTATCTGCAGCAGGCGAAGATGAAGAAACCGAGAAAGATGTAACCTGGATGAACTACAGGACACACTTCTTCAGCTCCATGTTATTGACCGATACGGCTTTTAAAGAAGTAAAATTGACTTCAGAAGATTTGGTGAAGGAAAAAGAGGTGGATACCATCTTTACCAAAAAGTACGGGGCAAAAATGTTGTTGGAGCCTAAAGGAGGAGGACTGTCCTACGATATGAACATGTATTACGGTCCTACAGATTACCAAATTTTCAAGAAGTACGAAGACCGTAATCTGGACGAAGCCATGCCTTTGGGCTATGGAATCTTTGGAGTGATTAACAAGTATCTTATTATTCCTGTATTTGGGGTGCTAAGTAGTTGGTTCCCTGCGGGAATCGCAATCATACTGTTGACCATTCTATTTAAATTGTTGCTATCGCCCGTACAGTACAAACAGTACGTTTCCCAAGCCAAGATGAAGGTCTTGAAACCCGAACTGGATGCCATCCGTAAGAAGTACGAAGGCAACCAAATGAAGATTCAGCAAGAGACATTAAAATTGCAGAATATAGCAGGAGCCAGCCCGTTAAAAGGATGTTTGCCGGCACTACTACAGATTCCGGTGTTCTATGCGCTCTTTACGTTCTTCCCAACGGCTTTCGATTTACGCCAGAAGAGTTTCCTTTGGGCAGACGACCTAGCTAGTTTCGATGTGATCGCTTACCTACCATTCGACATTCCCATTTATGGTAGTCACGTAAGTCTTTTCCCAATTTTAGCGTCCATCGCTATCTTTATTTATATGATGATGAGTACAGGGCAACAAATGCAGCAACAGCAGCAACCTGGAATGCCTAACATGAAATTTATCATGTACCTATCTCCACTGTTTATGTTAGTATTCTTCAACCAATACGCAAGTGGACTTTCTGTGTACTACCTAACTTCCAACCTTATTACCATTGGTATCATGTTGGTGATCAAGAAGTTCATTATCGATGAAGATAAGATTAATGCAAAAATTCAGGAAAACAAGAAGAAACCTAAGAAACAGAATCGTTTCCAGCGCAAAATGGCCGAAATGATGGAACAGGCCGAGGCGCAGAAGAAAGCACAGCAAAAGAGAAAATAATTTTGGTACGGTATTCGTTATGAATGCATAAAAAGAATAAAATGATGAAACCCCTTTCCATTTTTTTCAGCTTATGTTTTATAAGTATAACCGCCCTGGCGCAGGATATCAACCAGTTTGATAGCAATGGCAAGCGCCATGGTGTTTGGAAAAAGAAATTCCCCGGGACCGACCAACTTCGTTACGAAGGTCAGTTCGAGCATGGAAAGGAAGTAGGCGTATTCAAATTTTATTGCCAAGAGTGTGGAAAGCAACCTGCCTCCATCCGAACCTACAACAATAAAGGGATTGCCAAAGTACAGTACTTCACGGCTTCGGGAAAGTTGGTGAGCGAAGGCGATATGATCGAAAAGAACCGTGAAGGGGAGTGGGTGTATTACCATAAGAAAGGGAATACCGTGATGACCCGCGAGTTATACAAAGGCGGTAAGTTGGAAGGCAAAACAACAACCTATTACCCCAACGGTCAGGTAACCGAAGAACTTACGTATGTAAATGGGATTAAAGAAGGGGAGAATCTTTACTATTCCCCAGACGGTGTGCTCCTAAAGAAACTAAAATACCGTAACGATAAATTGCAAGGCCCTGCCGAATATTACGATGCCCACGGTAATGTAACCATCAAGGGGAACTACCGCAATGGTAAGAAGCACGGTTTGTGGCAATACTTTAAAAATGGTAAGAAGGTATTGGAGGAAACCTATCCCAAGCCTTTGAAGAAGTCCTAATTTCTTTGCTTTCCCTTACTGGAAAATAAACAGTTTTATTTTTTAACTTGCTTAACCTATAATCGCTTTCAGGTTTTGAAAATTGCTGTTATTTTAATCACCCTTGCTGCTCTTGTGGATATTTTGGTCGGAAACTTTAAACCCGGTAAAAAAACAACATGGGTTATCGTCGTCCTGTTGTTTAATGTTATTGGGGTGGTTGCTTATTTGATTTTTAGAAAAGACGACAGGATTAAAGAGTGATCCTGGATTCCTTTATCGTAAATTTACCTCATTGATTCCTAATGGTTTATTATTCATAAATTTCTCATACTGAGTTTTATATGAGGTAAAAAACTTGTCGTTTAAGCATCAGATTGTCAACTTTGCAACATCATTTAGAGTAATAGTTTAGATAATTTCATTAGTTAGTGGATGCCACATGTTATATGTGGCATTTTCTTTTTATGTATCTGTCATTCACCAGACCTCTATTATATACAATGAACTACTACTTGCTATGGTTTCCTCACTTAATTATTTGCTACCTTTGCACCCTGAAATGATTTTGTGTAAATCCCGTCTATAGATAGTATAGTTTAGAATAATCATGAAACGTGTTGTAGTAGGATTAAGTGGGGGAGTAGACTCCAGTGTGGCGGCCTATCTTTTAAAAGAGCAAGGCTATGAGGTAATTGGCCTTTTTATGAAGAATTGGCACGACGATTCCGTGACCATTTCCAACGAATGCCCATGGTTGGACGATAGCAACGATGCCATGTTGGTGGCCCAAAAGTTGGATATCCCTTTTCAAACGGTCGATTTAAGCGAGCAATACAAAGAGCGTATCGTGGACTATATGTTCCGCGAATACGAAATGGGGCGTACCCCGAACCCAGATGTGCTTTGTAACCGCGAGATCAAGTTCGATGTGTTTATGAAGATCGCTATGGATTTAGGAGCTGATTATGTAGCCACGGGACACTATTGTAGAAAAGGCGTTCTTGAAAAAGATGGAAAACAGGTTTTTCAATTGCTTTCAGGGAAGGATCCCAATAAAGATCAGTCTTATTTCCTGTGTCAATTGTCTCAAGAACAATTGGCAAAGACTTTGTTCCCCGTTGGGGAATTGTTGAAACCCGAAGTTCGGAAAATAGCGGCAGAACAAAATTTGGTGACTGCCGAAAAGAGAGATTCCCAAGGACTCTGTTTTATTGGGAAAGTTCGCCTTCCAGAGTTTCTGCAACAACAATTGGCGCCTAAGGAAGGGGTTATTGTAGATGTTCCTTCCGAATTTGAAGCCTATTCCAAAGAAACCCCTCCGTTCCATACTACCCAGGATGAGTTGAATTTCCTTTCCGAAAAGTATTCCTATCAATTATCCGATGGTAAAGTTGTTGGTAAACACCAAGGGGCTCACTTTTTTACAAAAGGACAGCGAAAAGGTTTGGCTGTTGGAGGAACCAAAGAACCTTTGTTTATTATCGATACCGATGTAGAGGAAAACATTATATATACAGGACAAGGGAAGGACCATCCCGGGTTGTACAGAAAAGGGTTGTTTGTACGGAAGGAAGAAACCCATTGGATTCGTGAAGACCTCGCATTGCCTGTAGATGGCAAGATGGAGGTGATGGCGCGTATTCGGTACCGTCAGCCTTTGGAAAAAGCCACATTGTACCAAACCGTTTCGGGTCTTTATGTTATATTTGAAGAGTCACAGTCTGCCATTACCGAAGGGCAGTTCGTAGCTTGGTACCAAGGGGACGAATTGTTGGGAAGTGGCGTAATTTCATAACATCTTTGGAAAATAGAATCACCCAATTATTTGGAATAGAATATCCCATCATACAAGCTGGGATGATATGGAACAGTGGCTGGCGATTGGCCAGTGCAGTGAGCAACGCAGGAGGACTTGGTCTTTTGGGGGCAGGTTCCATGTATCCTGAAGTGCTTAGGGAACACATTCAGAAGTGCAAAAAAGCGACCGATAAACCTTTTGGGGTTAATGTGCCTATGTTGTATCCCAATCTTCAGGAAATAATAGAAATTATTATAGAAGAAGGGGTAAAGATCGTTTTTACTTCGGCAGGGAATCCCAAGACGTATACCCAACATCTCAAGGATCATGGTATTACAGTAGTGCATGTGGTGAGCAGTGTAAAGTTTGCACTAAAAGCCCAAGATGCTGGAGTGGATGCCATTGTAGCCGAAGGCTTTGAAGCAGGAGGTCATAACGGTCGGGACGAAACCACCACACTTACCCTTATCCCTATGGTAAAAGAACAGATATCCATTCCGTTGATTGCTGCTGGTGGAATTGCTACAGGAAGAGGCATGTTGGCAGCCATGGTATTGGGTGCCGACGCCGTACAGGTGGGGAGTCGGTTCGTGGCATCCAACGAGAGCAGCGCACACGATGCCTTTAAACAGGTGGTTGTCGATGCCAAAGAAGGGGATACCATTTTAACCTTAAAAGAGTTGGCTCCCGTACGGTTGATTAAGAACAAGTTCTACCAAGATGTCAAGGCGCTTTATGAAACCGCTCCCAGTGTAGAGGAATTAAAAGAATTGCTGGGCCGTGCCCGTGCCAAAAGAGGTATGTTCGAAGGGGATTTGGTGGAAGGCGAGTTGGAAATAGGTCAAATCGCAGGGCTTATCCGCGATGTAAAACCAGCTGCCCAGATTGTAGCCGAAATGTGGGAAGAATTTCAGGATGCCAAAAAGGAAGTAGCCCATTTGTAAACAATCTTTTTTCTGAATTAAATCCAAAACCTAGAAAAACTCGTACGTATAGGAAAGAAACCTATAATAGTTTTCGTATGCGTTTTATTGAATTTATTTTACTATTGTTTTCCGATAAACTGGAAATTCCCAAGGAATCCCAATAGAATAGTGAAGTCTTTAAGGGAGCTGCTCTCTATTGTTTTGTCTTTATTTTTAGGTATTTGATCAAAAAAAGGCAAGGGTGGTATTTTTAATTTGTTAATTTTTTTCGATTTTTAGCCCATTGCAATACATTAATTGTGAGGTCTGAGATATTATATTATGTGTTGGCTATCGGGTTTTCACTCGCGGTAATCCATGTGGTACATTCCCTTAGAAAAATAAAACAGGCGAGGGCCATGGGCAAAAAGTTGTACAAACGAAATCTGTACTATGCCTTGCTAAGACGTCTTTTTATCAAGGATTTTCCAGATTAGCCTTTTTCTTTTGCACTTCAGCAGCATGTATTTCCCTTCCCAATTGTGCTAAAAAAGGAATCCCAATTTCATCGTATTCGTAGGTGTCATCGTTAAATATACCATTCTCATTTACCAGTATCGTGGCAGATAGTAAAAAATCCACGCCTTCCTTTTCATCCACAATGTAAGCGGTATCTGTAACGGTTCCATAAGCATATCCTACTTTGTTATATGTTTTTATATGATCGGGGATACGTTTTTTGCTATCCCCAAAAAGGAAGAATTTGCAATACCCGTCATAATACTCTGTTTCATCATATCCGTTCCTTCGGGGAACCGTGTGCATCTGTTCTTTTAAAAAGGAGTGTGTTTCTTCAGAAAGTGCAAAGCGTTCCCTTTCTTTAAAATTTTCAGGGAAGAATAGGCGCTTCATCAGCCCGTGTTGTGCATGTAGTGGGAAGTAGTTCTTTTTGGCAAAATCCATGGGTTCTTCAATAAGGGAATCGTTTTGCATAAACCCTTTCCCCTTTTTAAGGTTATTTATGTGAAGTTCAAAAACAGGCTTGTCTATGCCAGCATGCCAATTTACTAATGTGTCATTAAGAGTAACCTGAAGCGTGTCTGCTCTAGGATTTGCAGCATTTTCGGTAGATAATCGATGCGCAATCCGAATTGGGAATATACCTTTTTCCTCTAGGGAAAGATTCATTCGATCCCGACCTAGAAATTCATATAACCGATTGTAGGCTTGATTGTCACTTACTGCAAAAATTTGACGAACATCATCTGCTATGGAATGCGGTATTGTATCATTTTTAGCAAAATAGGTAGTTTCCGGAGAAAAATAATCAGAACCATCCATGAGCTCTAAAGCCAAGACAGCAGCAGGCAACTTTACCGTACTGGCAGGGTAAAAATAGTGGGTGCTATCCACTTGAAAGGAATGATCTATAAAATGTACTTTTCCTTCAGCATCACGTTCTATTTCCGTGTAGAGGATTTGAACCTCATAATACCCGGGGTCTTTCATCACTTTGGCAATAGCGGGGTGATCACTCTGTAGCACCTTTTGCAAAGGGTCTTGGGGTCCTTTGGAACAGGATACACTTACGAAGAAGCATAAAGCAAGGACAAAAAAAGGATGCTTCATGTTATTGCTTTTCGGCAAACTCCTTAAAACTGTCCAACCATTTCTGAACCTGCTTTTTGAACATACCTGGGAACAGCTTGGCAAATAATTTGGGCATGAAACCACGAAAAGCCGTGTATTCTATTTCAGAAACATACCGGGTTTTGGAATCGCTTAAGGGGATAAACTCACACCGCATGGTGTTGTCCATGTGTTTGTGGTGATACTGACCCAAAAAAGAATGTGGGAGGTTGTTTTCCAAAATGGTTTCGGTCAACTCCATCACTCCTTTTTTTCCTTGTCTGTATAACATTTTGGATTTGGCACCTACTTGACCTTCGGCCCCTTCCAAGAGTTCCTTGCTTATAAAGCTGTCTTGGTATTCTTTCAAATACTTGGGATCGGCAAAAAGCTCGGCTACTTTCCCTTGGGGTTGATCGATTTCTATTGTGCAGGTAAATTTCATAATCAGGTGTTTTTACAACGAAGGCCACAGTACCTTGAAAAATACGAATAATAGCAATAAGCACAATACGGTTCCCAACAAAGCTACTTTAAGATCGAACCGCTCGTCGGCTACCTTTACCAGTGCTAGAGGGATGAGGAAAAGCAAGAGTCCTATCAATCCACCACAGCCTATAAGTATAATAAGAATGAGTAGCGCTCCGTCTTTACCTGCAAAAAGGTACTTAATGGGACTCATGGAATGGTCTTTCATTTTCGACTTTATCCGTAAGCCCACCAAACCGTACAATCCAAAAATAAGGGGAACGTACCAGTATAATACGGCATCCACCAGTTCGGTTTCGGACATATTATCGAAATTGAAACCGTAGAAATAGATCAATAGACCTAAGCCTATCGCAATACCGAGGTAATAGAGATTTTTCATGTGAGTTGTTTTGGTTAGTTAAGAAGTCTCTATAAATGTACTGTAAATTATTGAAAATCATTAAAAAAGCCCTCGATCGAGGGCTTTTGCTAAAGTGTTATGGCTATTTGGTTTTTTACCAAATCGTCAAAGGTTTCCCTTTTTCGTATAAGATGTGCTTTTTTGTCGTGCCAAAGGACTTCGGCAGGGCGGTACCTACTATTGTAATTGCTTGCCATGCTAAAACAATAAGCTCCGGCATTGCTAAAAGATAGGATGTCACCCTCGCTTATTTCAGGGATCCTTCGGTTGTTGGCAAAGGTGTCTGTTTCGCAGATGTAACCCACAACACTGTAAAAACGATCCCTTCCATCGGGATTGCTTATGTTGTCGATTTCATGACGGCTACCATATAACATAGGACGGATAAGATGGTTGAAACCACTATCCACTTGGGCGAAAACGGTAGAAGTAGTTTGTTTCACCACGTTTACCTGTACCAGGAATTTCCCGGCTTCACTTACCAAGAACTTTCCAGGTTCGAAAGCCAAGGTTAGGTCCTTTCCGTATTCCTTGCAGAATTCATTGAACCTTTTGCTCAGTTTCTTTCCCATTTCCTCAACATTGGTCTCTATGTCCCCTTCTTTGTAAGGGACTTTGAATCCACTTCCAAAATCTATGAATTCCAAACGGTCGAAGTTCTTGGCCGTTTCAAACAAAATTTCGGAAGCATACAGAAATACATCGATATCCAAGATGTCACTCCCTGTGTGCATGTGGATACCGTTAATGTGCATCCCCGTATTTTCAACAATCCTTTTTATGTGGGGTAGTTGATGGATAGAGATACCAAACTTACTGTCTATGTGTCCTACCGAAATATTGGTGTTACCACCCGCCATAACGTGAGGGTTAATACGGATACAGACAGGCACATTGGGGTGTTTGGTTCCAAACTGCTCTAAGATGGAAAGGTTATCGATATTGATTTGAACCCCCAGCGAAACCGCTTTTTCAATTTCCTCGATGGAAACCCCATTGGGGGTATAAATAATGTTCTCTGGCAATACCCCAGCTTCCAGGGCCAAACGCACTTCCTGTATAGAAACGGTATCCATGCCAGCTCCCAACGATTTTAAGTAGCTAAGTACCGAAAGGTTGGAAAGTGCCTTTACCGCATAATTTATTTTAACCTGTTTGACCTTCTTAAAAGCATCTTGTAAGCGTTTATATTGCCCAGCAATTTTTTGGGCGTTGTACACATACACGGGACTTCCATACTCCCGAGCGATCTCTAAAAGGTCTTGATTTGTCATTTTTGACTCAGGTTTTTAAATGTTTATAAAAAATTTGAAGCCGTAAATGTAGTGGGTTACAACGAAATGAGCTATATCCATTAATCTTTTTTTATGAAATAAAACCTTTGGTTCACTTACTTTGGATGTTATTGTAGGAATGAAAATCTTTTCCTTGTATTCCTTTCACTTCTGTCCCAACATTTATTACTTTTGTGGCTGCTAAAAAATAGACGCACAATGAACTTACACGAATACCAAGGAAAGCAAATATTGAACAGTTTTGGTGTAGATATCCAACGCGGTATTGTAGCACAAACAGCAGACGAAGCTGTTGAAGCTGCCAAAAAACTAACCGAAGAAACCGGAACGGGATGGCACGTAATCAAGGCTCAAGTACACGCCGGTGGACGAGGAAAAGGAGGCGGTGTAAAACTAGCCAAGAATTTGGATGAAGTTAAAGAGTTGGCGGGACAAATAATTGGGATGAACCTAATTACCCCACAAACCAGTGCAGAAGGTAAAAAAGTACACCAGGTATTAGTAGCAGAAGACGTTTATTACCCTGGCGATAACGAGCCGGAAGAATATTATATGAGTGTGTTGTTAAACCGTGCAACGGGAAGAAACATGATCATGTATTCTACCGAAGGGGGAATGGATATAGAAACCGTTGCGGAAGAAACCCCGCACCTTATCTTTACCGAAGAGATCGATCCTGCCGCAGGATTGCTTCCTTTCCAAGCTAGAAGGATTGCTTTCAATCTAGGATTGAGTGGTGTTGCTTTTAAAGGAATGGTGAAGTTTGTAAATGCACTCTATACAGCCTATGTTAAATCGGACTCTTCCTTGTTCGAGATCAACCCAGTACTTAAGACCAGCGATGATCGTGTAATTGCTGTAGATGCTAAAGTAACTTTGGATGGAAATGCATTGTACCGTCACAAAGATTATTTAGAAATGCGCGATAAGCGTGAAGAAAACCCAGTAGAGGTAGAAGCAGGTGAAGTAGGGTTAAACTATGTAGACCTTGATGGAAATGTAGGGTGTATGGTAAACGGAGCTGGATTGGCCATGGCAACCATGGACTTGATCAAGCAAGCGGGTGGAGAACCAGCCAACTTCTTGGATGTTGGAGGTACTGCCGATGCAGAGCGTGTGGAAACCGCTTTTAACCTAATCCTAAAAGATCCAAACGTAAAAGCCATTTTGGTGAATATCTTCGGAGGTATTGTACGTTGTGACCGTGTGGCCCAAGGAATTGTAGATGCCTACAAGAACATGGGAACCATTAATGTACCTATTATTGTTCGTCTGCAAGGAACCAATGCAGACATTGCTAAAGATTTAATCGATAACAGTGGATTGGATGTGCAATCTGCGATCGAGTTCCAGGAAGCTGCCGATAAAGTACAAGCTGTTTTGGCCTAAGAAACCATAACAAAACCTATATAAAGACCCTTGTTATCGTAACAAGGGTTTTTTTATGCTTTTATGTTAACCCGAGTTAATGACGGTTAATAAATCGTTAAAAAAGAACAATTTGAGTAACATTTGTTTCAATACCCACGTCTATATAAGTGTTCATCATCAGTTAATCATTCATCAAAAAACGAACTATTATGAAAACAATCAAATCAATTATGTTAGCCGTGGTGCTTTTAGTAGCAACCACCTTATCTGCAAGCAATGGCTTGGTAGACAAGAAAAAACCGACGACTGTAACCGAAGAAATTGCATATCTACTGGAGAACCCATCTTTTGAAGTTAAAAACGAAATGAACCTTTCCGCAACTATTATGTTGAATGATGACGGGGAAATCGTAGTACTCTCTGTAGATACCGACAATGGAACGGTAGAGCGCTTTGTAAAGAGCCGACTCAACTATCGCAAGCTTACCAACAAATTGGAGGAAGGCAAGAAATACAAAGTGCCAATCAAACTAGTGTCTCTGAAGTAATAAAAATTCAGACAAATGGAAATCCCAATGGTAGCTAAATCATTGGGATTTTTTATTTTTGAATATGCAAAAAGAACACAGTAAGGCATTATTGAGCGATTTGATCGTTTTGGCCAAAGCAGATGAAAAATTCACACAATCCGAATTCGATTTTATTTATCGGTTGGCAAAACGCATGGAGATATCCGAAGCCGATTTCCGGGATCTCTTGGAAGATCCATTACCTTCCCAGCCTATTGTGTCCGAATTGCAACGAATAACCCATTTCCACAAGTTGGTCCTGGTGATGAATGTAGATCGCGAAACCCACGAAAATGAAGTGGTAGTCCTCAAAAACTTTGGACTCAAAATGGGAATCCGACCTGCAGCCATAGATCAAATTCTATTAAAGATGGAGAATTACGAAGATAAAGTGATACCTCCGCAGGAACTCATCCAGATTTTCCAGGCGTACTACAACTAAAATTCTTCCTATCGTAAGACAAAATGTCCTGTATTTAGTATAAAATACGGACAGAATGACTGTTTTTAGGGTTTGGAATTCCTTTTGCAATATACTTTGAAAAAAAAACAGGAATTTTAAACAATAAAATATCATGAAAACAGTTAAGAGAAGTGATTTTTGGTTCCCATCTATTTTTGACGGGTTTTTAACCGAAAATAGGTTGGATGTACCTAATTATGAAAAGTTTAGCAAACCTGCCGTAAATATTTCAGAAAATTTTACGAACTTTGTCATCGATTTAGCCGCACCCGGCCTGAAGAAGGAAAATTTTGCTATTGAAATTGAGAAAGATGTATTGAAGGTGTCCTCGAATTTTGCCCCAAAACAAGACTCTACAGACACAGAAAAAGACAAAAACCAGTTTACTAGACAAGAATTTAACTACGGCAATTTCAGCCGTACTTTTACCTGACCCGAAACAGTAAAGGTAGAGGATATAAAAGCAGAATATACAGATGGCATTTTGTCCATCTCACTTCCTAAGATAGAAGTGAAAGAAGATATTAAAAGAATGGTTGAGATTTCATAATTGAAATTTAATTTGGTTAGTTAGTTGAAAAAGGCCGCGCATTACTCAATCGATGCGCGGTTATTTTTTTACAGCCTTCTTCCCCTTCTTTTCCCTCCCGTTCCTTTATTCATACGGTCTACGTAAGAACTGTTGTCCGAATCTTTTAGCGAATCCCTTAAATCCTTTAGCTCCTTTTCGGTTAAATCCCGCCATTTTCCCACAGGAAGATTCCCTAAGGAAATGTTCATGATACGGATCCTTTTCAATTCGGTGACTTCATATCCCAAATACTCACACATGCGGCGTATTTGCCGATTGAGCCCTTGTACTAAAACAATCCGGAACACATAACGGCTTATTCTTTCTACCTCACACTTTTTGGTGATGGTATCCAAAATAGGAACCCCGCGCCCCATTTTTTGTATAAACTGATCGGTAATAGGACGATTCACCTTAACGATGTATTCCTTCTTGTGACGGTTTCCAGCCCTCAGAATCTTATTTACGATATCACCATCGTTGGTCATCAATAATAAACCCTCACTCGGTTTGTCCAAACGCCCGATATGGAAAATACGTTCTTTGTGCCCAATAAAATCGACCACGTTTCCCTTCACCCGCGTATCTGTGGTACAGGTAATTCCCACAGGTTTGTTGAGCATGATGTAGACCAGGTTTTCATTTTCGGTAATGAGCTTTCCGTTTACCCGTATCTCATCATTGGGCATGACCCGATCCCCTAAGGTTGCAGGTTTTCCATTGATGGTAACTTTTCCCTTTTCAATAAAACCATCGGCTTGCCTGCGCGAACAAAAACCGCTATCGCTTATTGCTTTGTTTAGACGTATGGAATCTGGATGGTAATCGCTCATATGTTTAAGCTGTTTCCGAAAGTTGTTTTTGGAATTGTTTGATCTTATCCCGCAACTTGGCTGCCATGATAAAATCGAGTTCTTTGGCTGCCTTTTCCATTTCCTTCCGGGTATCTCGTATTTTCTTTTCCAGTTGGGGACGGGTTAGGTATTCGTTTTCGGCTTCAGCAGCTAAAAGGCTTTCGGCTGTTTCCAAAGAATAGGAATCTGTTTTGGATTTGGTCAATGCATTTTCCAAACTTTTCTTAATCGCTTGGGGTGTAATTCCATTGGCCTCATTATAAGCAATCTGCTTGCTTCTTCGGTAGTTGGTGCCGTCTATGGTAGCCTGCATACTCTTGGTGATCTTATCTGCATACATAATGGCCTTACCATTTACATTTCTTGCTGCTCTTCCTACGGTTTGAGTCAGGGAGCGGGTACTTCTTAGGAATCCTTCTTTATCAGCATCCAAGATGGCTACTAGGGAAACTTCAGGTAGATCCAAACCTTCCCTTAACAGGTTAACCCCTACAAGCACATCGAAAAGCCCTAAACGCAGGTCCTGCATGATTTCCACACGTTCCAAGGTATCCACATCGCTATGAATGTAGCGACACCGAATCTGTATGCGGGCCATGTATTTGGTAAGCTCTTCTGCCATACGCTTGGTAAGGGTAGTCACCAAGACGCGTTCGTCTTTTTCCACCCGTTGTTGAATCTCCTCCAGAAGATCATCAATTTGGTTCAAACTGGGTCGTATCTCAATGGGAGGGTCCAAAAGCCCTGTAGGGCGGATGATCTGTTCTATATACACCCCTCCGGTTTTTTCCAATTCATAATCGGCTGGGGTGGCACTTACATAAATCACCTGATTTTGCAATGCTTCAAATTCTTCAAACTTCAATGGGCGATTGTCCATAGCGGCTGGCAATCGGAAACCATATTCCACCAAATTCTCCTTCCGGCTTCGGTCCCCGCCGTACATAGCGCCTACTTGAGGGATGGACACGTGGCTTTCGTCCACAACCATTAAATAATCATCAGGAAAATAATCCAACAGGCAGAAGGGACGGGTTCCCGGAAGGCGTTGGTCCAAATAACGGGAATAGTTCTCAATTCCACTGCAATAACCCAATTCGCGGATCATTTCCAAGTCGAAATTGGTACGTTCTTCCAAGCGCTTGGCTTCTAAGTGTTTTCCTATTTCCTTAAAGTAATCCACCTGCTTTGCCAGATCGTCCTGAATGTTCCGAATGGCACCCTGCAACACATCAGGTGAAGTCACAAACATGTTCGCAGGATAGATATTGAGTCGGTCGTATTTTTCGATCACTTCGTTGGTGGCGGGTCGGAAGGCTTCAATTTCTTCAATTTCATCCCCGAAAAAGTGAATACGGAAGGCATCATCGGCATAGCCAGGGTAGACATCCACCGTGTCCCCTTTAATTCGGAAACGTCCATTACTGAACTCAGCTTCGGTCCTGGAATATAGGCTTTGTACCAATTGATGCAGTAGCTTGGTTCTGGAAATGATCTGTCCTTGTTTTAGGGAGATCACATTTTTCTGAAATTCAGCAGGATTTCCAATACCGTACAAACAAGACACCGAAGCTACTACTATTACATCCCTGCGTCCCGAAAGGAGGGAAGAGGTAGTGCTTAGCCGTAATTTTTCGATCTCTTCGTTAATGGAGAGGTCCTTTTCTATATAGGTCCCGCTGGTTGGGATATAGGCTTCGGGTTGATAGTAATCGTAATAGGAAACGAAATACTCCACGGCGTTTTCAGGAAAAAACTGTTTGAACTCACTGTACAATTGCGCTGCGAGTGTTTTGTTATGCGCCAGTACGAGGGTGGGTTTTTGTACCCGTTCCACTACATTGGCCACGGTAAAGGTTTTTCCACTCCCTGTTACCCCCAAAAGGGTTTGATAGGGTTCTTGGGTTTCAATCCCATTGACCAAATCGGTAATGGCTTCGGGCTGATCGCCTGTAGGTTTAAAATCGGAAACGATTTTGAATTTCATACTGCTTTTGTAAGTTGCAAATTTACGGAAACTTAGGCATTTTAAGAATCTAAGGTTTCCAATAAAAGGTGTTGAATTGTAATGGATATGTGGGATTTTCTGTATAATGATAATTGTAGAGTATATAAGAAACTATCTTCATATCGAGACGAAATAACATTTTAGGCGGCTTTAAACCAGTATTGGCAGGGGTTTACAAAAAACAGGAAAAATCCTTTTTGAGATTTTGAAAAAAAACTTTTAGATTTACCTCACTTCCCTTTAACAAGGTTAATATGATCCCAAAAGGGATAGTATTGACCGAAAACCAATTTTTGAACATGAGAGTCAAGCTTGCTTGATGGCTGTACTATTTTGTATGGTAGAGTCTATACATGATGTGTTCAAATAAACTTAAAAAGAACCTTTTATGAAGAAGTTTTTTGTTTTTTCGATGCTTTGGTTCATTGCAGTGGGGCTTTATGGGCAGGATCAAAACCACATAAAGAGCACCACCTACCAACAGCCCTACAGCCAATCGCAGGTAGAAGCAGGTAGCATACACGAAGACCACAAGATAGAAGGAGTAACCTATGTCGATGGTCTGGGACGACCAAAGCAATCCATCGCATTGCGGTCGGGGAACAACAAGGAAGACCTCGTTACCCCTATGGCCTATGATGGCCTCGGGCGGCAGGACAAACAGTACCTGCCCTATCCCGTGGCGGGAAACAACGGGGCCTTTATTGCAACCCCCATCGGGGCACAGGAAAGCTTTTACAACACCGCTTTCCCCGGGGAACTGGATCCCAACGATATAAATGCCTTTAGCCAAACCGTTTTCGAGGCCTCCCCACTGGGCCGGACCCTGGAACAGGGCGCACCGGGGAGTGCTTGGAAGGTGGATTTGGGAAGCGACAGCGACCACACCATAAAATACGGTTACCAACTGAACCTGGCCGACGTGGAACATTTCTCCGTTAGCTTTGGTACGGGGACGGACGACCCACAACTGGCCCACCACGGCAAGCACCCCGGGAACTCGCTCTACCTAACCATAA
>JANQKN010000086.1 GCA_028281065.1 Flavobacteriaceae bacterium
GTCGTATGGACCCATTGGTAGTAGTACACGAAAACGATGCACCAAACCTTACTTACAGATACGTAGTAACCGATAACAGTCCGGAGCAAACCATCTTGGCTATCTTCAATACCAATAGTATCGATCTGGATGGAGCAGGACCCGGTGTATGCCTTATCTGGGGATGGTCGTATAGAGGATTGGATCAGGATGCTTTCATAGGGGAGCCTTTAGCAGACTTACAAGCTGAAGACTGCTCCGATATTTCAGAAAACGCTATCACCGTAGTACGGGAAGAAGCCGAAGCTGGAACTGTTCGTATCGACATCGATGCTACGGGCAATCCTAACAACACCACTTCCATCACGCCTGATGGATTGGAAGCCGTAATCTGTGTGGACGGACGTATGGATCCGTTGGTAGTAGAGCACAACAATGCTGCTGTATTCTTAACCTATCGCTATGTAGTAACCGATAACAGTCCAGACAATACCATCTTAGCCATTTTCGATACCAATGCCATCGATTTGGATGGTGCAGGAATAGGTACCTGTAGAATTTGGGGATGGTCCTACAGAGGATTGGATGGTGATGCCTTTATCGGTGAGCCATTACAAGCTTTGCAGGATGAAGATTGTTCGGATATTTCAAACAACGCCATAGAAGTGATCCGTGAGGAAGCCGATGGTGGTACCGTAAGCCTTGCCAATGGCGATACCGAAGCAACCATTTGTGCGGGAGACGGAATTCCAGATCCCTTGGAATTGGCACACGTAAACACTGCACCTAACCTTACTTTTAGATATGTAGTAACAGACGACAGTCCGGAGAATATCATTTTAGCAATTCCAACAGGAAACATTGCCGATCTGGAAGGAGCTGGAGCCGGAGTATGTCGTATCTGGGGATGGTCGTACCGCGGCTTGGATGCCGATGCCTTTATTGGTGAGCCATTACAAGCTTTACAAGACGAGGATTGCTCGGATATTTCTGAAGACTTTGTGCAGGTGACCCGTCTTACGGGCGACGATTGCGGTGTCCTTTCGGTAGACGACTTAAGCGAAAGCTTGGAGTTCTCTATCTATCCAAACCCAGCAAGGGATATCGTAAACATCGCCCAGTCGGGTAGCACTACAGCTCGATTAAATGTAGTTGTGTACGATCTTCTGGGAAGAGCCGTATATCAAAACAACTACGATGCACAAACCGAAACTCGCGTAGATGTTACTTCGTTAGCTAGTGGTAATTACATAATACAAATTACAGACATGGATTCTGGGGCTATAGCAGTCAAGAAGCTGGTAAAGGAGTAAATTTTCTTTTTAATTGTTTGTAGTTGGGGGTAGTCATTCGGTTGGCTGCCCCCATTTTTTGTAACAAATAAAATTTCGGTTTGACTAATGAAATACCATATCTTTAAACAAGCCAATTAAACTATCATTGGAAGACACTAACCAAGAAACCCATTACAAACTTACTGGCCCGGATGGAGGGGAAATCACCGTCATTAAAGACGGAATGCGTATGTTTTTTTCCGAAAATGGAAACCGATGGCAAAAAGGGGAGACCACGCTGGTCTACGATGGTATGGGGAACCTTTTACTTACCTACAACATACGGGGATTTTTTACCAAGAAGAAAACCGTGGAATTTTTTGTGTCCGATCTTGTAGAAGACGGGTTCGAACTCATCTCGGATAAAAAATGCCGATGTGCCGATGGAAATGAATTCACCATCAAGAAGACTTGGATCCCCGTTATTAACCCCTACATAGATATTTATCTTAATGAAGAAAAGGTGGGCGAGGTGCGCAGAAAGTTTTCGATGGTTCCCAAATTGGATATACGATTGAAACCGTTATCGGAATCCTTGGAACGAAACCTCCTTTTGTTCTTTATTTGTTTCCAAACAGAAGAGCATAGAGGTGGGGCCGATATGGGTGGCGATTAATTTAACAACACTATGGATATAACAGGAAAATGGAAAGGTTTTTACGAATATGGAGAGGGCTACAACCTTCCGTATTTTGGACAACGCGTTACTATCTATGTAACCATACAAGGCCATAACGATAAGTTTTATGGTACTGTAGAAGAAGAACCCTCGAACTTTTCTGTGCCCTTAAAGGCAACCATCGAAGGATTTACAGAAGATGACCTGGTTTCCTTTGTAAAACGATATCCTAAAAGACCTATTATTACTGAAGAAGGGAAGATCGACGTAGAAATAGAAGAAGGAATCACGGAAATAGAACATGTTGGAATTGTAGATGTAAAGCA
Organism: Flavobacteriaceae bacterium; assembly: GCA_028281065.1. Taxonomy (GTDB): domain Bacteria; phylum Bacteroidota; class Bacteroidia; order Flavobacteriales; family Flavobacteriaceae; genus Aureisphaera. The sequence continues at coordinate 2,259 of JANQKN010000086.1, forward strand.
TAAAGTGCTATACGGTTCGTGTACCATTTACGATGTGGTAGAAGATGAATTTGGCACTTTTGAATATACGAGTCATGGTATCTGGTTGTTGAAACCTTTGTAAAACCATTAGGAATTGTATTTTTAAAAATAAAAACGGTATGTCAACTTCAAAACAATTGGCTAGACACTTTCGGGAAGTTCATTTTGGTTCCAATATGACGGGGGTTTCCCTAAAAGATGCCTTGGAAGGCGTTACTTGGCAGTTAGCTACGCAAAAAGCGGAAGGCTTTAACACCATTGCACTGCTTACGTTTCATATTAACTACTACATACACGGAGTGATTCCCGTTTTTGAAGGAGGTACCTTGGACATTCGCGACAAATACAGCTTCGATATGCCCGAAATCACTTCCGAAGCGGACTGGAATAAGCTCTTGGATCAGTTTTGGTCAGATGCCGAAAAGCTGGCTTCATTAATTGAACAATTGCCCGAGGATGGAGTAAATGAGCCCTTTGTGCAAGAAAAATACGGAAACTACTTTCGAAACATCCTGGGGATCATAGAGCATACCCATTATCATATGGGGCAGATCGTTATCATTAAAAAGATGTTAACCGATTAAAAGGTTGTAACTATTAATCACCTTTTCGGCACTTTAATACAATTCGTTCGTTGTTGGCATTGGTAGTAAAAAACAGATAGGTATCCCCGCCATCAGTAATACGCCATTTTTTACGTAAGGAAGCTACGTTTTCCGAAAAGTTCCGAGTGGTGACATGCGCTTTCAAACCCTGTAGGTTGTTTTTTATCACTTTCTTTTGATAGGGTAAAACCTCAAGGATTTCGAATACCCTTCCTGGAAAATCCACTTTTGCATCAGAAGTAAACAAATGACTGTGTTGGTGAAGCTTATCGATTCCATAAGCATGAGCCAAAGTCCCAAAGTTGTTGGCCTTCATCAAGGCGGCATTGGGTTCGTACAAAAATTTTTGAGGAGCTCCGTACGATACGGGGAAATCTTCATCTAAGGAAAGCTGAAAATGCTGAGAAACTCCTTTTGAGAAATTTTGGGTAACCACAGTTGTTTTGCCATCGTATCCCTTGTCCAACAACCACAAAAGCTCTTTTACTTCATTGTCTACTGCAACGATATGAATTTCCCTGACGTGTTTTAATTCCTTGGTAGCCGCTGTAATATCCAGCATGGGGGAGGTCTTTATAAACAAGATCTGGCAATGATCGAACAAGAAGTCGAGGTGTTCAACCACATTGGGCTCGCAATCACTTAAAAAGAAGACTTTTCCCTTGGTTTTGTGCCTTCGGGCAGGATCGGTATAGATAACATCGTATGCTTTGTCTCTGATCCCTTCCAGACCATCGCCAGAAATCACTTCAACATTTTTGGCCCCCAATGATGCCATGTTATGCTCAACGATTTGAGACAAGGATTCGTTCTGCTCGTAATAATCCACTTGTTTAAAAGCAAAAGAAAAGTAGAATACATCCACGCCAAAACCACCTGTAATGTCAGCTAAGGTAGTCCCGGAGACCAGGGAAGCCTTGTATTGGGCGGTGATTTCGGAAGAGCATTGCTCTAGGTTTATCTTTTTCGGGTAATAGATGTTTGGGCTTTGGTGCCATTGGGAAAGCTTCTTTTCTACTTTTCGGAAACCTTCAATTTGCTCAATAAGCTCTTGGGTAGTGATTTCTTCGAACGGACTGCCTTTAAAGGCTAGGGAAGGGGTATCGCCTTTATAGGTTTTAATGAATTCCTGAACTTCTTTCTGTAGGATTGTGTGGTTCACTCAACAAAAATACTACGATTTAGTCAACTCATACAAGGCAATGGCAGTTGCTTGGGTTACATTCATACTGCTGTTGGCACCAAACATTTCAATATGTACACAGGAATCCAAACTTTGGAGGACGGCTTCAGAAAGGCCATGCTGTTCATTTCCTATAACAAGCGCTACCTTGGAACCTTCGGGAATTTCTTGTGTTTGTACAGGTTTGCTATTTGACGTAATTTCCAGACCTATAACAAGATAGCTGTTGTTTTTTAAAGTTTTAATATAAGTTGGTAAATTTTCCTGAATTTCAAAAAAAACATCATTGTAAGTGCTTCTAGCCGTCTTTTTCAGTCGGGGGGAAGACACATCCACCTGCGTATTAAAAACCAACTTTTCAATACCAAAGGCATCGCAAATACGAAACAAGCCACCTATGTTGGCAGGCCCCATGACACGATCACAAATTACCGTGATGGAATGTTTTTTAGTTGAAAATGGCGTAGTGTTGTGCGAGTGTTGCTGCTCCATATTTGGAATCAATGCTCAAAAGCATAGGAGATGATATTGGCCCCCATTTGCAAGGCTTTTCTGCGAACTTCTTCGGGATCGTTGTGTATTTCAGGGTTTTCCCAGCCATCGCCCAAATCGCTTTCAAAAGTGTAGAGTAGCACCAACCGCCCTTCTATGGTAATTCCAAAGGCCTGGGGACGCAGGTTGTCGTGCTCGTGGATTTTTGGGAGTCCCTGTGGAAACTTGAATTTAGTATTGAAAATGGGATGATCGGCGGGTAGTTCTTTCAGTTCTTGGTTGGGAAACACTTTTACCAGTTCTTTTCTAAGGTAAGGGTCCATACCGTAATTGTCATCAATATGGATAAAACCCCCACTTATAAGGTAGTTTCTAAGGTTTTCGGCTTCTTCTGGGGTAAAAAACACATTACCGTGACCCGTCATATGGATAAAGGGATAATTAAAAAGATCTACACTATCGGGGCTAACGGTTTCCGTTTTTTCATTGATCGTGGTGTCTATGTTCTCGTTACAGAATTTAACCAGGTTGGGCAATGCCGTAGGGTTGCTGTACCAATCGCCACCTCCACCGTATTGTAATACAGCAACTTCCTGGGCAAAACAGCCAAGGGAGCATAGGATAAGTATATAAGTAAGTATGCGCATGAGCGCATCAAAAATACAAACTTTGAAAAGCTGGGAAAATAGATTAACTAGATTTTATCAAACATCTGTCCAAATAACCCTCCGGCAAAGCGTTGCCAGTCCTTGGCAATTACAGACACTTGCTTGCGCTGCAATTTGGATAATACCCTAAGATGGTTTGTGGGTTGATAGAGTGGAACAGACTTCGCTTCCTCTTTTTTGGGTAATTGATTGGCATTCATAGGTTCGTTATATATGGGGGTCCGGTATTAAGTGATTTGGGCTCCCCAATATACAAATTATCGATTAAACACCAAATTTCTCGATAAAAAACATATTTTTCGTTATTGTTGATTCAAGAAAGAGATACTATGACAGGCTACTATTGCAGCGGTTTCGGTACGTAACCTACTGTTGCCCAGAGTTATTCCTTCATACCCATTTTGAAGGGCTAATTCGAATTCTCTGTAGGAAAAATCGCCCTCTGGTCCAATCATAATTAGGGCGTTTTCACCCTGTGAAACCCCTTTTTTGAGTGAAATTTTATCGCCATCACCACAAAATGCAATCATTTTTTTGAAGGATTTCCCTTCGGTTTCTTTCAAAAAATCGACAAAACTTTGGGCATCATCCAATATAGGTTTATGGGCTTTCAGCGATTGCTTCATGGCACTTTCCACAATGCGTTCCAAACGGTCTTTCTTAATGACTTTCCGCTCGCTGTGCTCACAGATAATAGGGGTAATGCGGTGTATGCCTATCTCCGTGGCCTTTTCCAAGAACCATTCGAAACGGTCATTATTCTTAGTGGGCGCCACTGCCATGTGAAGCTTGTAGGGCAGTGGGGGCACACTTTCGCTCGATTGTATACTGGCTACGCATTGCTTGGGCATGAGGCTGTCTATTTGCACCTTGAAGAATGTACCCTTACCATCGGTAACCTCTAAGAGATCTCCTTCTTTTTTTCGCAATACCTTGGCGATATGGCGGCTCTCGTCTTTGTCGAAGATAACCTCCGAACCATTTTCAAGTGAAATATTGGGATGGTAGAATAGATTCAAGGCGTTAGATTTTCATACGGGCCGTAGCAACGACGTCGTTTTCGGTAAATAGTTGTTCCTTGTATTTAAGCTCGCCAACCATAGCAATCATGGCGGCATTATCGGTACAGTATTCAAAACGAGGGATGTAGGTATTCCAGCCCAATTCTTTTTCAGCATTTTTTAAAGCCTCCCTAATCCCGCTGTTAGCAGAAACACCACCGCCAATGGCAATTTCCTTGATTCCCGTTTGGGCTACGGCATTCTTCAGTTTGTCCATGAGGTAGTCTACAATGGTGAATTGCAGGCTGGCACAGATGTCGTGAAGGTTTTTCTTCACAAAATCGGGATCCTTTTGTGTTTCCCGTTCAATAAAATAAAGCATGGCGGTTTTTAAACCACTAAAACTAAAGTCGAGCGGACCTACCTTGGGTTTGGTGAAAGGATAGGCTTTTGGATTGCCTTTCTGTGCGTATTTGTCAACCAATGGACCTCCGGGATAAGGAAGCCCCATGATTTTTGCCGATTTATCGAAAGCCTCTCCAACTGCGTCATCTAAGGTTTCGCCAATTACTTCCATATCAAAATAACCGTTTACTTTAACGATCTGTGTGTGTCCCCCGCTTATGGTTAGCGCTAAAAAAGGAAAATTAGGTTGGCGTTGTCCTTCGGCCTTAATGAAATGCGCCAGGATGTGAGCATGCATGTGGTTTACATCGATCAAGGGGATATCGAGCCCCAATGCCAACGACTTTGCGAAAGAGGTTCCTACCAAGAGTGATCCCATCAATCCAGGACCACGCGTAAAAGCAATGGCTTTTAAGTCTTTTTTGTCGATATTTGCCTTGTGTAAGGCTTGATGTACCACGGGAACTATGTTCTGCTGGTGCGCTCGGGAAGCTAGTTCTGGTACAACACCGCCGTATTCTTGATGTATTTGTTGGGTAGCTACAACATTGGACAAAACCACACCGTTGTTAATTACAGCAGCAGCAGTGTCATCGCAGGAGGATTCTATACCCAAGATATGGCAATTTTGCGTCATGGAATTTAGGCACGTTTATTGGTGACAAAATTAAAACTTTAAAAGCGTATCAAAAAACTTCGGAAAATAATCGTTCGCACCATAGCCATACTGGCTTTGCTGGTATTGGTGTTGATTATTGTATTCTCCATTCCCGCCGTACAGACCGTTGTTGCCAAAAAAGTGACCAAAAACCTAAACGAAACCTACGGTACCGACATACAGATAGACCGTTTGGGGCTTAACTGGAAAGGCGAGGTAGACATCCGTGGTGTTCTTGTAAAGGATCATCATAAAGATACCCTTATTTATTCTCAAGAAATACAAACCAGTATCCTAAGTGTTAAGCGTATGATAGACGGCAAACTGGATTTTGGCTTTGTGGATCTTACAGGGGCTAAGCTATACATAACTACTTATAAAGGGGAAGAGGACGATAACCTTTTTGTTTTTACTGAAAAGTTCGAGACGGGCGAACCGCCAAGCGGGGAGCCTTTTTTGCTGAATGCAGACGATGTAAATCTAGAGAGTACCATTCTTCGAATTCGGGATGAAAACCTGGAAACGCCCGAAATCATCAACTTTTCGAATCTTTTCTTGGCGGCCGATGATTTTTCCATTGTGGGGCCAGACATAAAAGCCAAAGTACATTCGTTAACGTTGGATGCTGCCAGAGGGTTTTCGGTTCAGAAACTGGAAGCCGACTTCTCGTATACGTTAACCGATATCACCTTTAAGGATTTAAGCCTGGAGACCTACGATTCGTTCATCAACGGGGATTTGGTCCTTCGGTATGGGGAGGAAGGCATGTCGGATTTTAACAACAATGTGACGATCGATGCGGATTTTGTGGATTCCAACATTTCCACTAACGACCTCAATGCTTTTTATGATGAGTTTGGAAGAAACATAAACATAAGCATGGAAGGTTCTATAGATGGAATCCTAAACGATTTTAAATTCTCCAAGGGCCGTTTAAGTTATGGCAGTACACGGCTTAGGGGAGATTATACCTTTAAAAATCTACTTAATGAAGATGTTCCCTACATCATAAGCGGGAAGGATCATATCATCACAACCAATTATTTTGACCTACGAAGGCTTATGCCATCTGTTCTAGGGCAAGAACTCCCCGAGGAGTTGAAATATTTTGGAAGTTTTTCCGTCATAGGGGATTCACAATTAAACGATGACTTTTTGGTCACCGATAGCACTATTTTAAGTGATTTGGGGGATGTAAAGCTTGATATGGAGATGGGTAACATTCACGATTTCGATAATGCCTTTTACAATGGAGGTGTTGTCTTTAGTGACTTTAATCTTGGAAAGTTAACCAACTCCATTTCTTTTGGAAAAGTAAATGCCAATGTAACCATAGACGGGCGCGGATTTACTGCCAAAACAGTGAACACCAAGATTAATGGAACCATTGGAAGCTTCGATTTCGAAAACTATGTGTACAAAGACATAGCCGTTTCGGGGAACCTCAAGGACCCTATATTCAATGGAAAGCTATCTATAGATGATCCTAATGTAAAGCTGGATTTTAATGGATTGGTAGATATTTCGAAGGAATTCAATCAATACGATTTCGAAGCCGATATAGAATATGCCGAACTAAATAAGCTGAATCTTTTTAAAAGGGATAGTGTTTCGGTATTTGCGGGCCGTATCGTTATGGATATGCAAGGAACCACCATTAATGATGCTACGGGTAATATAGAATTCCTGCAGACCTTTTACCAAACTGAGAAGGATGATTTTTATTTCGATGATTTCTTGATCACTTCCTTTTTCGAAGAAGACATCCGTACCATAGAAATAAAATCACCCGATATCTTGGACGGAAAGATAAGCGGGAAGTTCTTGGTAGAGGATATCCCGAACCTGTTCCACAATTCGGTAGGAAGTATTTATGCCAACTACATACCCAACGAGGTAACTACGGGACAATTTATCGATTACGAATTTAGGATCTATAATAAAATAGTAGATGTGTTTGTCCCTCAATTGCAATTGGGGGAGAATACCCGCGTAAGGGGGTCGGTATATTCGGACGAATCTAAATTTAAATTGGATTTTAGATCACCGGAAATGCTTCTGTTCGACAACTATTTGGGTAAAGTGAACATTCAGTTAGATAATGACAACCCGCTATACAATGCCTTTATTTCGGTAGATTCATTATACACTGGCGCCTATAACCTAACCGAAATCAACCTCATCAACAAAACTTTGAACGATACATTGTACGTTCAATCCAGTTTTAAAGGGGGCAAGAAGAAAGAAGACCTTTTCGATTTGGCGTTGTACCATACCATTAATCCTAATGGAAAATCGGTAGTGGGGATCAAAAAATCCAAAATCACTTACAAAGACAACGATTGGTTCCTGAACAGGGATAACGACTCGCGTAACAAGATTACGTTCGACAATAATTTCCGAGACATTAATCTAGATTCTTTAACGCTACGGCATAAGAACGAACTCATACAAATGGCCGGTTTTGTTCGGGATTCCAGTCTTACCGATGTAAAAATAAAGTTTAGAGATGTGGATGTTGGCAAGTTGGTCCCAGAAATAGATAGTATGGATTTGGCGGGGAACATTAACGGTCGCCTCAACTTCCTGAAAAAGGGGAGGGCGTTTTATCCCAATTCAGAAATTGTAGTGGATAATGTAACCCTTAACGAAGTTAACTACGGGGATTTAATGCTGGATATAAAGGGAAATACCGATCTAACACAGTATACCATTACATCTAACCTTCAGAACGATAATGTGGAATCGTTTAGTGCCAACGGTACCTTAAGTACCTCTGGCAAGGATCCAACCCTTAATATCGACGTCAACTTTGCCGATTTCAACCTAGAAGCCTTTAGTCCCTTTGGGGGTGATGTTATAAGTAATATTAGGGGTGAGGTTACCGGGGCAGCAAAGGTAGCAGGGATATACCATTCTCCAGAAATAAAAGGGAATTTATTACTAAATCGTACAGGCCTTACCATTCCATATCTAAATGTAGATGTGGATTTGGACGACAACACGCTGGTTCGTGTAGAGAAAGATTTACTAACCCTTCCCAAAACTGGTATTACCGATACCAAGTACGATACTTACGCACTTCTGGAAGGGGTTTTTACGCACACTAATTTTAGCAATTGGGGTATGGAATTGGATTTGGAAACAGATCGCTTTTTGGTACTCGACACCCCGCCCGATGAAGATGCTCTGTACTATGGAACTGCTTTTATTAGTGGTGAAGCAGGCATGAAAGGACCTATGGACGAACTGGTCATCGATGTTGTGGCTACTACCGAAGAAGGTACCAAATTCAAAATACCCATTAGTGATGCCGCAAGCATTGGGGACGATTCTTTCATCCGTTTTATTTCCCCAGAGGAAAAGCAAGCCAGGATAAGTGGGGAAACCATTGTCCCTGAAGAGGTGAAAGGACTATCGCTTAATTTTGAATTGGACATTAACGAAAGTGCCGAGATAGAAGTATTGGTAGACCAACAAAACAATTCGACCCTAAAAGGAAAAGGGTTTGGGAACCTGCTATTAGAGATCAATACCAACGGAAAATTCAATATGTGGGGGGATTTCCTTGTTACTGAAGGAACCTACGATTTTAGATATGGTGGTATCGTGGATAAAACGATCGATGTAATTGCGGGAGGAAATATTACCTGGGACGGAAACCCGACACGGGCACGTCTCGACCTTACTGCCAAATATGAAACCGAAGCCAATCCCGCGGTATTATTGGATAATCCATCTTTTAACCGAAAGATCCCTGTGGAAGTTTTGGTGAACCTTTCTGATGAAATCCTTCAACCCGAACTGGATTTTCAAATCAATTTCCCAAGAGTAAGCTCTACTGTGAAAAGCGAATTGGAGTACAAACTCCAAGACAAGCAGCAACGACAAACGCAGGCCTTATTCCTAGTATCAACAGGGGCATCCCAAGGAGATGCCGCTATTGGTGGACAGGGCGCCATAAGCAGTACCCTTACCGAACGGGTAAACAAGTTGGTAAA
>JANQKN010000093.1 GCA_028281065.1 Flavobacteriaceae bacterium
GAGGAGGAGCCAATGAAGATTTTACGTTTGTAACCAGCATTGGAATCCCCTCCATTACCGATCTGGGTTCTTGTTTTTCTACGATTACGGGGAATACCATCTTGTCAGGAGCAGGTGCGGGCAGCAGTGGCGGTGGCGGCCATTTCAGGATTTCCAACAATGCTGCTTATACGTCACTTACCATGTCCGGTAATGGAGGCACTAATGGCTCCCTTGTATCAGTCTGTACGCTTTCCATCACCCCAGTACCTATGTGCAATGCAAATAGCAATGCCCCTTCTTTTAATTAACTAACCAAAGTATTTATAATGAAATCATCCTTGCTTTTTTTATGTGTTCTTTTTCAATTGGCTTCCATGGCACAGGTGGGTATCGGAACCACTAACCCACAGCAGGAACTCCATATTTCTGGGAATTCCTCCACGATCCGGATCGATGGACTCAATTCGTCAAATAATCCATCAAATATAGGGGATGGATTATATCCTGTTAAAGTTAATTCTAGTGGGGACTTAAGCCTAGGGAGTAGCCCTGAGGCTTTGGTTTCAATAACCAATTCTATGACGGAAGTGAATTTACAAACAACTGCAACTGCTGGATTAAGTTCCATAGAATTATACGCGAGGTCATTTACCCTCACACAGCGTTCATTGGTAATGATATCTTATACAGTCGCTATCGAAGTAAAGTCGTTTGATGATACTGGGTATGTAGACGATGGCCGGGCAAAAATATTGCACAATTACTATTATTTGGGGGATGGTACGAACCCTATAAGCACTACGGCATATGGATTAACGAGTAGTGTCTACACCAATTCGAATTGTGAAAACACAGCTTCAGGATATATGCTGAACAGTAATACGTCTATGCAAATACTAGATGCTGGAACTCACAGCATCCACTTTTTTGGAGCCGTATTTGGAGGGGGTTTAAGTAGTGACGCATCATTTAGTGCCAACTTTGGAAACCAAGAACGTCTCGAGGTTAAGGTCATTCCGTTTTAATTTTTGAGTATAATCCCAGAAATTAAGACACTAGCAATTTATCCCCAGACAAATAGTTTAGTCTCTCAACAATCCTCTTGAGATCACAATTTTTTGTACTTCAGAAGTTCCTTCGTAAATCTGGGTGATTTTGGCATCACGCATCAATCGCTCTACGTGGTATTCTTTTACGAAACCATTTCCACCGTGAATCTGAACAGCTTCTACGGTTACTTCCATAGCCACCTGACTTGCATATAGTTTTGCCAAGGCGCTACTCATGTCGTAGTTGTTTCCTTGATCTTTGTCCCAAGCAGCCTTCATTACCAAATGACGCGCTGCTTCTATCTTTACGTGCATATCTGCCAACTTAAAGGCAATAGCTTGGTGGTTGCAAATTTCGGTTCCGAATGCTTTACGGATTTTGGAGTAATCCCTTGCCAATTCGTAAGCTCCAGAAGCAATCCCCAAGGCTTGTGCGGCAATCCCAATACGCCCACCTGATAAGGTTTTCATAGCGAACTTAAATCCAAAACCATCTTCTCCTATACGGTTCTCTTTGGGAACTTTTACATCGTTAAAGTTAAGGGTGTGAGTGTCGCTACCACGGATCCCCAATTTGTCTTCTTTGGGTCCAACTTCGAAACCTTCCCATCCTTTTTCAATAATAAAGGCATTGATACCGCGGTGTCCTTTGTCCCTGTCGGTTTGGGCAATGACCAAATAATAGTCGGCAGTTCCACCATTGGTGATCCAGTTTTTGGTACCATTCAACAGGTAATGGTCGCCCATATCGATGGCCGTTGTGCGTTGCGAAGTGGCATCACTTCCAGCTTCGGGTTCACTTAAACAGAAGGCTCCTATGGATTCTCCGGTCGCTAGTTTGGTTAGGTATTTTTGTTTTTGCTCTTCGGTACCGTAGGCTTGTATTCCATAACAAACCAAAGAATTGTTTACCGATACGATTACAGAACAGGACGCATCTACCTTACTCAATTCTTCCATGGCCAACACATAGGAAATGGTATCCATACCACCTCCGCCGTATTGGGGATCTACCATCATTCCCAAGAAACCAAGTTCTCCCATTTTCTTTACCTGTTCGGCTGGGAATTCTTGTTTGTTGTCACGTTCAATAACGCCTGGGAGTAATTCGGCTTTGGCAAAATCGCGAGCTGCATCGCGGATCATTAAGTGTTCTTCAGAAAGGCTAAAATCCATAGCGGTTGGAAAATTAAATAATGTTCAAAAAAAGTGCCGCAAAGATACCGTTTTATTGACAAATTATCAATTTAAAGCGCAGATAATGTGAAATCTCTATTGGTTAAGTGTCTTTGCGTAATTCAAGGAATATGTTACCCTCACTTTACGGGTAGTTTGTTACTTTTACTTTCATGGGTAAAACATTTTATAAAGTAGTTGGAGTCATGAGTGGGACATCACTGGATGGGATCGATCTGGCCGAATGTTCTTTTGAAGTTTCCCCCTCGGGAACCTGGAATTTCCAGTTGGGGAAAAGCGAGACCTTACCCTATCCCGATGAATGGAAATCGAGATTGAAGGAAGCCGTTCATTTTTCAAGAGGTAGGCTGCATTCCCTGAACAAGGAATACACTGCTTATTTGGGAAAATGCATTCATGATTTTATAGTTGAAAACAAACTCTCGGGATTGGATGCCGTGTGCAGTCATGGGCATACCATTTTGCACCAACCCCACAATGGAATTACCCTGCAAATTGGAAACCTTCCCGAAATTGTTGACTATGTTCAAAAACAAGTGGTCTGCGATTTTCGGTTGCAGGATGTAGCTTTGGGAGGGCAGGGAGCCCCTTTGGTTCCTATTGGCGACCGATTGTTGTTCGGAAACTATGACTATTGCCTCAATCTGGGCGGTTTTGCGAATATTTCTTCAGAAGTGGAAGGACAGCGTATCGCCTACGATGTTTGTCCCGTAAACATCGTACTTAATCCCTTGGCTGAAAAATTGGGCTTGCCGTATGATGAAGATGGGAAGTTGGCTGCTTCGGGAAACTTGGATCAAGAGCTGTTTCAAAAATTAAACGACTTGCCTTTCTATAAAATGGTACCGCCTAAGTCCTTGGGCTTGGAATGGGTCCAGGAGCATGTGTTTCCGTTGTTAAGAACTTCCGAAGCGAACGTGAGGGATCAGATTCACACGGTTACGGAACATATTGCCTTTCAGCTTTCAAATGCTTTTGCAGAAGGTGCTACTATTTTGACAACTGGTGGCGGAGCCTACAACACATACCTGCTAAAACGTATTCAGCATTATAAAAAGTTGAATCTCGTGGTTCCAGAGACTACCCTAATTGAATACAAAGAAGCCCTTGTGTTTGGATTGTTGGGTGTGCTGCGGTTGCGAAATGAAGTGAATTGCCTGTCCAGTGTTACCGGAGCAACAAAGGATCATTGTAGCGGTATTGTTTATAAATGATGGTTTTTATACGTGCTGATCGACCAAAATGGGGTTTCCATCAGGGTCTACGATCACGAAACTGCCTGGGCCTGTCGTCGACTCATCAGCTTCCGAAGCAAAAACAACTCCTTGTCCTTTTAATTGTTTCTGAATATCGCGAATATCATCGAAGCTTTCCAGTTTTCCAGCATTTACGTCCCATCCAGGATTGAACGTGAGGATGTTTTTGTCGAACATGCCATGGAAGAGCCCGATCAAGGTGCTTTCATTTTTTAGGATGAGGTAGTTTTGCTCCATAGAGCCTCCTGTTACTTCAAAGCCAAGTTTTTCATAGAATTCTTTGGATGCAGAGAGGTTTTTTACGGTTAAGCTAATGGAAAATGCGCCTAGTTTCATTGTTGTTTAAAGTTTTAGGGTTTATCGGGAAAAACGGTTCTCTTCGTTAAGGTTATTTATAATTTCTTCACAGATATCATTCAAATGAACAATCGCTAAATCATTGTTGTATTCAAAATAAATGTTGGGGCTGTCTTTTTCTGTGGTAAGGTTGAATTTGTCAAACCATTTTGAATAAAACTGCGAAGGTTTGTAAAACCAAAAGCGTCTCATTGGGCTGTGGGATTGCTGTGTGACAAACGAATATCTCATCCCATTGACGATAGAATCTGGTTTTGTAGTATAGCTTTTTACATCTTCCTTTTTTAGGGATTCGTATTTGTTTTTGTAGTATTCCATTGGGGCTAAGTCTCCTAACTTTATTTTTAAAAACCCACCACAATTATCGTATTTTTTAATCCATGCCCCTTCTTTGTCTTCCCAAAATGCATACATAACTATATGGGTTTTGCTGTCACAATCTTTGGAATTCATTAATAGAAGACCTAAGTATTCGTGTTGAACAACAAAAAAGGTAGCTATGTCCCCGCTAGTCATTTCATTTTCGATGGATGAAAGTAATTTTTTGGAAGCATCATTGGAGTTTTGCCCATATAAACAGGTAAAAAGACAAAGGGTTATGGTTGTAAAAATTAGACGCATGATCCAAAATTGATCAAATAAAAATGTAAAACGATTTTCTCGGAAAGGAAATTACTCAAAAAATAGGAAGTAAGGTCTTGAAACCTCAAAATGTTGGATCCTTTTTATTTTATATCATCCGTAAAATGGCCGTCGTGTTTTCCTTTCGAAAACTTTTGCTGGTTAAAAGCTTTGGATCCTCCTTTGGGGATAGAAAGGCTTTTCCAGTTCGCTCCCTTAATCATGCGTCCCACATAGACAATTTGCCCAATATGGTAGGCGTAGTGCATCATTTGCCGGTTTATGGCATCGGGAATGCTATGGGCTTGGTTTCGGATGTATACCTGAGTCGAAAAATTTTCAGGAGTAATGCTTTCCAAAGCTGTAAATAGACAGTTCCATCCTTCTTGCCATTTGCGATCCAGTTCTTCGCGGGTTTGTATCACACTTTCAAACTCCAGATCGCGTTGGCGCCACTCCTTTTCCCCATCAGCCGTGAGGAAATCGGTCCAGCGGGACATCATATTACCCCATAAATGGTTCACGGTAATGGCTATGGAATTGCTCTCAGGATTGTACTGCCACAGCAGTTCTTCGTCGGTTACTTGGGCAAAGGTCTTTTCGCCGAGCACCTTGTAATATTCAAATTGTTTCCTTACGCTGTGAAGGTAGTTTTCCTGCATGCTGTTTTTATGCCTAAGGTATCACTATTTTGCGAAACAAACTTCTCTGGAATTGTAATCCTTTCATTAAATAATTAAGGGACACTTTTCTATATTTGCAATCCTTACTACAACCTATGAAAGAACTACTGAAACAATACGAAGAAAAAGCACCGGAAATCGTTTTTCATTGGAACGATCCCGAAACCGAAGCCGAAGGCTGGACCGTTATCAATTCCCTACGTGGAGGTGCCGCTGGAGGGGGAACCCGTATGCGTCCTGGATTGGACCAGAACGAAGTGCTTTCCCTAGCCAAAACCATGGAAGTGAAATTTACCGTTTCGGGACCTGCTATTGGCGGTGCCAAATCGGGGATTAATTTCGATCCCAGTGACCCTAGGAAGAAAGGGGTGTTGGAACGTTGGTACAAGGCTGTTTCCCCATTGCTTAAAAGCTATTACGGAACCGGTGGTGATCTTAATGTGGATGAAATCCATGAAGTAATCCCTATTACCGAGGAAAGCGGTGTATGGCACCCGCAGGAAGGGGTTTTTAATGGGCACTTTACCCCAACCGAAGCAGATAAGATTAACCGTATTGGGCAGTTACGTCAAGGAGTAATCAAGGTGATAGAAAACCCAGCTTTTTCTCCCGATGTAAATAAAAAATACACCGTAGCCGATATGATTACCGGTTACGGAGTGGCTGAGGCCGTGGGTCACTATTACAATATATATAATGGTGATATAAAAGGAAAGCGTGCCATTGTTCAAGGATTTGGAAATGTAGGAGCTGCTGCTGCCTATTACCTTGCCCAAATGGGAGCCAAAGTGGTTGGAATTATAGACCGAGTGGGAGGTTTGATCAATGAAGATGGTTTTAGTTTTGAAGAGATTAAAGAGTTGTTCCTTCAAAAAGAGGGGAACTATTTAAAAGCAGGGAACCTGATTCCTTTCGATGAAATGAACGAACGTATTTGGACGCTTCAAACCGAAATTTTTGCACCTTGTGCTGCTTCCCGATTGATTACGAAAGAACAAATTTCTCAAATGATCGATACTGGATTGGAAGTGATAAGTTGCGGTGCCAATGTCCCTTTTGCTGACAAAGAAATTTTCTTCGGTCCCATTATGGAGTATACCGACGAACGTGTGAGCCTTATTCCCGATTTTATTTCCAATTGTGGTATGGCACGGGTTTTTGCCTACTTCATGGAGCGTAGGGTGGCTATGACCGACGAAGCTATTTTCCACGATACTTCAGAAACCATCCGAAAAGCGATTCAAGATATTTACGATGTAGATACAGACAAAACAAACATCAGCAAAACGGCTTTCGAAATTGCATTGAAGCAGTTAGTGTAATAGTAAAATTTGCCTTTTTTGGAATAATTCGATCTAGGAAAAAAAAATCCTGTTTAATGACAGGATTTTTTTATGGTTATTAAATCTAAATACCTATTTTTAGAAACACAATAATTTGACGTACTAATCAACCTTCTCTATGGAATCGATCATCATTCTCGTTTTTGTCATTGGTTATTTATCCATCACTTTAGAACATCCCTTACGACTTGATAAAACTGTACCCGCCTTAATTATGGCGGCTTTAATTTGGGCTTTATTAGCGGTAGGATTCAATAAAGGTTGGTTCGATGTGGTAGATACCCATGATCGAGTCTTTAGCTTCCTTTCAGGAGGGGAAGAAGCCATGCATGGCTTTGAGAATACGCTCTTGCACCATTTGGGTAAGACTGCAGAAATCCTCATTTTCCTGATCGGGGCGATGACGATTGTGGAAATAATAGATCTCCATAGGGGATTCGAGGTGCTTAAAGGTGCTGTACGTACCAAAAGCAAGAAAAAATTACTGTGGATTATAGGAATATTGGCGTTTATACTTTCGGCCATTATCGATAACCTAACCGCAACAATTGTACTGGTTACACTGCTTAGAAAGCTTATACAAAACAAAAAAGAACGACTTTGGTTTGCTGCTATGGTGGTAATTGCCGCTAATGCCGGTGGGGCTTGGTCGCCTATTGGAGATGTTACCACTACCATGCTGTGGATCGCCAAAAAAGTAACTGCTGCTGGACTTATTAAGTGGGTAGTGATTCCATCGATAGCTTGTTTTATACTTCCGTTCTGGATTGCCACTTTCTTAAAACCCTTTAAAGGTGAAATAGAAGTAGATACTACCGAGGATTTTGTGGCAGAAAAGCTATTGAGTAGTCGTACGATGTTGTTCTTGGGGCTTGGAATGATTGTTTCTGTACCTGTATTCAAGACATTAACTCATCTTCCGCCCTATGTAGGTATGATGCTGGCTTTGGGTGTTGTGTGGCTCGTTTCCGAATATATACATCCCGAAGAGGATTTTAGTAAAGAGCGCAGACACTTATACTCTGCCCATAAAGCTTTGTCACGTATCGAAATATCCAGTATTCTCTTCTTCTTGGGAATCCTTATGGCAGTTGCCGGATTGGAAAGTTTGGTATACGGAGTGGCAGATAATGGAGATCCAGTAGGAACCCTTCGTTATTTAGCCGAAGTATTGCAAAGTGCCATTCCCAATCAGGATGTGGTGGTTATGCTTTTGGGAGTATTCTCTGCTATTATCGACAACGTTCCGTTGGTGGCAGCCTCTATGGGAATGTATACTTCAGAAATCGATTCCCCGCTTTGGCATTTCATTGCCTATTCTGCCGGAACAGGGGGAAGTATGCTCATTATCGGATCGGCTGCAGGGGTAGCCGCTATGGGAATGGAGCGTATCGATTTTATCTGGTATTTAAGAAAAGTAGCTTGGTTGGCCCTGATAGGTTTCTTAGCTGGAGCAGGTGTTTTCCTACTTTTCAAGGCCTTTGTTTTTTAAGCCACCCAACAATTTCTGAAAACTTAACCCGTTATCCCTTTAAATCGCCTTATTTATGCTAAACTATGTTTTTCAAGATGGCGCAGAGCAAGCTCTGGAAAATCTTGATGAAGAACCAGTAGAAAAGACCCTTTCCCTAATGGAACTCCTTATGAATGGAGGAGTCGCTGGGCAGGTAATCATTATCGTATTGTTCATTCTGCTTTTTGTAGCGGTATACATCTATTTTGAGCGGTTGTTTGCCGTAAAAGCAGCTTCCAAGATGGATACCAATTTCATGAGTCAGATAAAAGACAATGTGGCTTCTGGAAACATTCAGGGTGCCAAAGTGCTTTGCATGCAACAAAACAGTCCTGTTTCCCGCCTTACAGAAAAAGGGATTTCCCGGATTGGAAGTCCTTTGGAAGATATTAATACTGCTATTGAAAATGCAGGGCGTTTGGAAGTTTACAAACTGGAGAAGAACGTTAGTATTTTGGCTACCATAGCAGGAGCCGCTCCCATGATTGGTTTCTTAGGAACCGTTATAGGGATG
>JANQKN010000094.1 GCA_028281065.1 Flavobacteriaceae bacterium
ATGTCAAAGTATGAAGTCACTTATTGGGAGTATGATGTTTATACTGATTTATTTAATAATGAACCTGTTTCATTGAAGGTTGGACATCAATATTTTCGAAAAGGGAATTACCCGGTCGGTAAAGTAACTTGGCAACACGCAGACGAATACTGCAAATGGTTGGGGGAAAAAACTGGTCTTCCCTTCTCTCTTCCTACAGAAGCCCAATGGGAATATGCAGCCAGAAGCAGGGGCAAACAGATCGGTTATGCAACCGACAACGGGAAGATGGAACCTGGAAGGAACTATAGATTATCAGGATTTGGTAAAAACAAAGTTTTTCCAGTGGGTACTTTTCCCCCCAATCCCTTGGGTTTGTATGATATGGCAGGTAATCACTCAGAATGGGTATTGGACTGGTACGATAAGAAGTACTACGAAAAATCCCCGGAGTTAAATCCACAAGGACCGGAAACCGGAACCTATAAGGTGCTAAGAAGCGGAGCTCCAAACGATGGTCCGACGCATGTTACTGTGTATTCACGACGTCCACACCAGGTTGTGTTCGATAAAGACGATACCACTTCGTTAAGAACCATGTACTATTACGGTTTCCGCTGCGTCGTAAATTCGCCGAAACCGATCAATCGATAGGTATGTTTTGTAGTCGATCATTTAATCGGTTAACATCTGTATCCCTCCTTTACAGAAAAAAAACAACCTTGAGTTGTAGATAGGGAATACTAACAAACAAGCAAATGGTAAGCAATGAGATTACGTTTTTATATTTCAAATTTTTTTCTTCATGGCATTTTCTGCTATATTGGTACGTTTTTCGCGGGATTGATATTTATTAATGTTTCTGACTCGATACTGGCCCAATACCTTATTGGTGGTTTAGGTTTTATATTTTTCTTTTTAGGCACTGTAAATATCTTTATTCATTTTAATGCCAGAAAACACAAAATCGATATTGAAACTATAGAGGTAGGCACTGAAAGGCGTATTTATACTCGTATCCCCAGTAAATACACTTTTGAGCTTGTATTAACATTATTCTTGTTGTTTGCAATTTATTTTGGTGGTTTTGGACCATTAAGATATTATATGACTGGCAATAAAGTTCATCTAGCCTGGTTGGTTTTTACTTTTTTCCTTGGTTTACCAGCGTTGGTAGGTTGGATTGTTTATGTAAAAAGAATAATTATCGCAAAGAAGAAAGACATAGCTGCTGAGAAGAAAAGGCTGGCCGGTATTATCGGTTTCACAGCAGGCGTAATGGCAGCTTATCCAATTTTTATCATTGGTATTGTGGGATTAGTGATGGAAGGTGTCCAATTCGGTTCTATATTAGCTACTTTATTAGGTGGGATTTTTGTTGTGGTCACCATCTTTGCGGCTCCAGAGGTTTTTGCAGACTAAAAAGACAGCTGAATTAAGTCTGAATAGGTAGTTGATAATCATCAAAACATAGTAAAATCTACTACCTAGAAAGAAATGAGCTATACAATTGGTTGATATAAAAAGACAGGTTTAAGATGCATTAGTTTCCATCTCGTGGAATCTGGAATAGTAGGGGACGTAGTAGGGGACGTAGTTGAAATGTTGACATTTGAGTTTTAAGTTAGGATTATCCCCTTTTTTTGATACATTCAAATTGCATATTAAAGCCCTATGATCCGTAATTCCCGTCTTCATGTTCCAGATAGCCTGCTCCATAGGAATCCAGGGATGACCCGACCGGAAAAGATTATTTAAGAACGGTAGGAGGTTGGAAAGGGCTTTCAACTTAACAACATTCATATATCTTTCGTAAAAAGTGCATGACATCCTAGTACAACCATCAACATATCAAATCCCCTATTGTTACTAACGAACAGATCCCAGTCCTTTCCTAAGTGTTCCTATTACCTATGAAAACGCATTTGGCGGTGTTGATGAGCAGAGTAAGACGGGTGCTTTTGATGTTCGAAATCCGGTGGGTAAAGGGTTTGCAGTCAGCAGATCGCACTTAGCGGATCTTCAACTGCCCAAGATAGAACACCCGAATTACCCAACCGGAAAAAATCCGAAAAAAAACCATGTGGCGGGATTTGGCCCCATTAGCCGTCATTGGCAACAACGATACCAGTATGCCGGAACTTATGATGAAGAGTGGAAAGAAAACCGATTTCCGTTGCTTCCCCGGGATTTTGATCCTCAATTTTACCAATCGGCACCCGAGGACCAAGTGTTTGATTCGATTGTCGGGGGAGAAAC
>JANQKN010000101.1 GCA_028281065.1 Flavobacteriaceae bacterium
TCCAGGGGGTCCATGCCGCCAAGGACACCGGGTTCCACAACCGTAAGGTCGAAGAACGTGAAACCGTCCTCCGTGCCGTCGTCGTCGCACTCCCGCAAGGGCTCCACAGGCTCAACAGCAACCGGACGGTCGCGAACCTCTAAAAACAACTCCACGACTACATGGCAAGTGGTAGTTATACTTTCTACCCTCACAAAAACGCTGTCGTTGTAGGGGTCGTCGTTGGTGTACATGGTGGGTAGCGGTAGCTGGTCCATGTCCGCGTCGATGAACGTACCGTGGTAGGAAACCGCCAGGTCGGGATCCCCTCCTGTGATATCCATATCGGCATCGGTAAGTGTAAATTCAAAAAAACCATCGTTATCTATGTCACACTCGATCAAAGGTTGTGTTGGTCCTGGAACTGTAGGTGGTCCAGCAACAGAAACCGAAACAGTGTCTGATATGGTCGTCATGGTTCCGTTTGGTAATTCGAAAGTAAATTCAACTAAATAGGTTGTATCTACGGTAGGCGAAACAAAAACCGGCAAGGATGTCGCTACCACCATCCCTGTGTTTTGATCGGTTACTGTAAAGGATGAACTGGCATTGGATACCCCGTCTGGGATAAAATACCAGGTTTCCGCTGTGTCTATATCCCAAACCCCCGTATTCCTTCCTGGAGGAACTGCGAACTCTGTTAAATCATTTCCTTGAATCCCCAAAGTTGCCAATCCACCATTCCATCCAGCACAAACTGGTTTGTTGAATATGTTTACTTGAACCATATTTGTTGATTCGTAAAGAATGATCTGCTGATTCGTTATTAAGTCATTACAACTAAATTGGGGCACTCCGTTGTAATTTACAACGAGCGCACGCTCTGGTGCTGTTCCTGATATAAAAAAGTTGATTTCCCCTCCTACGCCAGGATCAATATCGTGATAGGCTCCATGAATGGTGTTGGCAGGGAATCCGGTACCGCCATCTATAATGGGTAGTAGTTCCGTGGGATCTATCGTCCAATCATCAAAACCACCAGCTAAACTGGTGTCAAAGGATATTTTCCCATTGGCCCCTACTACAAACTCTGTATAATTAACTCCAAAGAAACTGAATTCAAAAAGCAAATTCTGAACAGCAGAATAGGTGTCATCCATAGAAAGATCTATGGGTGTTCCTGTTAAAGGTGGTAATGGGCATGGAGGAACCGCTATCCGATAGGATTCTGTCCCGGTTTGAGGAACAATCAATTCAGGAATTCCATTAATTAAAATATCCAGCTGAACTGGGTCTGCTGGTACTGAGCAAATAAATTTATCGTCACCTGCCTCTAGTAAAGGACATTGGGCATAGGTAACTGTAGCCATAAACAATAGAAATAGTAGGCTAATTGTAGATTTAGGGTAGCACTTTTTCATAATCAATTTTGAAAGTATATTTCGCGAAAATTAAGAAATTTTTATGAATATGTTTCGTCCTACCCCTGCTAAAAAGCATTTGTTAGTTTTTTGTGAGTAATTGCAATCGCGTATCTTTGCATTCTGTAATAAAAATTTGCTTTAAAGAAAGCGTATGGATTTAGAAAAACAGCTGAAAGAAATAGAGGCCATGGGAAATGATCATGTAGGAACGTCTCCAGACACCCCTTTACGCCCCGATGCCTTTGAAATGAGTGATATTGAGAAGATTGCAGCTATAAAAAAGGATGTAACCAATATCCTAAACACTTTGGGCATGGATCTAACCGACGACAGTCTTAGGGGCACCCCCAACCGAGTTGCTAAAATGTTTGTGCAGGAACTGTTTGGAGGATTACACCCAGATAGAAAACCCAAAGCTTCTACCTTTGAGAACAAATACAAATACGGGGAAATGTTGGTCGAAAAAAACATTACCCTCTACTCTACTTGTGAGCACCATTTGCTTCCCATTGTAGGAAAAGCCCACATTGCCTATATCTCCAACGGTACCGTCGTGGGATTGTCTAAAATGAATCGTATTGTGGATTATTATGCAAAACGCCCGCAGGTTCAGGAACGGCTAACCATGCAAATCGTAAAGGAGTTGCAGGAAATACTGAATACGGAAGATGTTGCTTGTGTAATCGATGCCAAACATTTATGTGTTAATTCCCGAGGTATTAGAGACATCGACAGTAGCACCGTAACCAGTGAATTTGGCGGAGCTTTCAAAAATCCGGATACACGTCGCGAATTTTTGGATTACATAAAGCTGGAAACCGAATTTTAAAATACCTTTACATTCCTAAAAACATATCAGCAACCTTAAAGATTTAGGGATCACTCATGAAATTGTTCGAACAACAAGAATTGTCTATTTACAATTCGCTTACCAAAAAGAAAGAAAAGTTACAACCCATTCACGAAGGCGCCATAGGAATGTATGTTTGTGGGCCTACGGTATACAGCAATGTTCACTTAGGGAATTGTAGAACTTTTCTATCATTCGATTTGGTATTTAGATATCTCAAACATTTGGGGTATAAGGTTCGTTATGTTCGAAACATTACGGATGCGGGACATTTGGAAAATGATGGGGAAAGCGGGGATGATCCGATTCTAAAAAAGGCCCGAATCGAACAACTGGAGCCTATGGAGGTGGTTCAGAAATATTCTGTGGACTTTCACAACGTCATGGCAAAATTCAATGCGTTGCCCCCCAGTATTGAGCCAACAGCAACCGGGCATATCATCGAACAGATAAAAATCGTAGAGGATATCATAGCAAAAGGGTATGCTTACGAAAAGAACGGTTCGGTGTATTTTGACGTGGTCAAGTTCAACGAAGATCACACCTACGGAAAATTGAGTGGACGACAGCTTGAGGACATGATTGCCAATACCCGTGAACTGGCTGCCCAGTCTGAAAAAAAGAACCCACAGGATTTTGCACTTTGGAAAAAAGCCGAACCGCAACACATCATGCGTTGGCCTTCTCCTTGGAGTGATGGTTTCCCAGGCTGGCATTTGGAATGTACTGCCATGAGCACCAAATACCTGGGCAATCATTTTGATATTCACGGGGGTGGAATGGATTTGAAATTCCCTCATCACGAATGTGAAATAGCCCAAGCGGAAGCTTCCAACAACCAATCGCCCGTTAATTATTGGATGCACGCCAATATGCTTACCCTTAATGGTAAGAAAATGGCAAAATCCACAGGTAACAACATCCTTCCCAACGAATTGTTTAGTGGAGACAATAGTATCTTGAGTAAAGCTTATGCTCCAACGGTGGCTAAGTTCTTTATGTATCAGGCGCATTACCGTAGTATCTTGGATTTCTCCAACGATGCTTTGGAAGCCAGTGAAAAGGGATACTTTAGGTTGATGGACGCCTACCGTTCGCTATCCAGTTTAACAGCCAGTGGTACAGAAAGCAGTTTCGATATTGCTGGATGGAGACAGTCCTGCTACGATGCCATGAACGATGATTTTAACAGCCCGATATTGATCGCTCAATTGTTCGAGGCCACTAAATACATCAACGCCCTTAAAGAAGGTACTGCAACCATTTCTGAATCTGATTTGGAACTGTTACAAAATACCATGCACGACTTCTTGTTCGATGTGCTTGGTTTGGTAGACCAAATTGCTGAAGGTGATGGAGATTCCAACAAACTCTCTGGAGTTGTGGAATTGCTTATTTCCTTGCGAAACGAAGCAAGAGCTAATAAAGACTTTGCTACGAGCGATAAAATAAGGGATCAATTGCTTGAAATGGGCATTCAACTTAAGGACGGGAAAGACGGCACGACCTATTCCTTAAACTAGATTTATTTGGCCATGAAAAAGATCCTTATATTTCCGTTTATAGCGTTGATAAGGGTCTACCAAAAAGTGATCTCCCCTATTTTTCCTTCTACATGCCGTTACCAGCCCACGTGTTCGCATTATGCAGTAGAAGCACTACAGGTACATGGTCTATGGAGAGGTACAGGCTTGGCGGTAAAACGTATTTTTAGCTGTCATCCATGGGGAGGGTCTGGCCACGATCCTGTTCCCCCGCCCAAAGAAAAAGAAACGAATAATTAACAGAAGTTCTTAGGGCCTTTCCTATCTTTACGGAAGAAAAATTACCCAATGACGCACTTTTTAAGTTTTACTTGGAATCCCCCCACTGGGATTGACCTTGGTTTTTACACGATTCAATATTACAGCCTCATGTTTGTGATTGCCTTTATCACAGGCTGGTATGTTATGAAGCGCATCTACAAAAGGGAAGAAGTTCCTATGGAAAAACTGGACAGCTTGTTCATTTATATGGTTTTGGCCATTTTAATAGGGGCACGTTTGGGACATGTTATTTTTTATCAACCCGAATTATTCCGGGACGACTTCTTTTCCGTGTTTTTACCTTTTAGAACCAAGCCAGAATTTGAATTCACTGGGTTTCAGGGATTAGCCAGTCATGGTGCAGCTATTGGTATTATTATAGCCATATACTTTTACAACAAAAAGGTTTTGAAAAAACCCATCCTTTGGATTTTTGATCGTGTGATCATTCCCGTCTCCATTGGAGCCATATTTGTGCGAATCGGGAATTTTATCAATTCAGAAATCATTGGAAAGGAAGTTGAAAGCGAATCATTCCCTTTTAGTGTTCGGTTTATAAGAAATTACTATAGGGAAAGTGAGGCTATGGGTATTACAAATACTAAAGATGTTAACTCAGCTTATAATGCTATAGAAAACAATCCTCAGTTCGCTGAATACCTAGCCAAAGTTCCATGGGTTCACCCAGCTCAACTATATGAAGCTTTTGGGTACATCCTTGTATCCATTATCCTATGGTATGTTTACTGGAAAACAGACAAGAGAAAGCAATTGGGGTATATTTTTGGACTGTTCCTTGTTCTTTTATGGACCGTTCGGTTTATTGCCGAAATCTTCAAAAAGAGCCAAGATGGTTTTGCCGACGGTGCCAATGCTGTTTTATCCACTGGACAATGGTTAAGCATCCCATTTATTATAGCCGGGGTTTATTTTATGATGAAGTCCAAAAACAAAATGGCTACCGCTTAAAATAAGCTGCAACAAATTTTAAACCGATGAAAAGAAAATGGATCGCCGCCCTACTCGTTGGGATGATGTTACAGTCTTACAGCTGCAACGAGAAGAAGGAACAAAAAGTACTCACCCGCGAAGTTAGTTTTACCAAAGAAGGGGAACTGGTTTTAAAGAAAAAGGAAACAGACTCTGTACTGGTTCAATTGGATATTGAGTTTGCCGAATCGGACTACGAAACCCAAACAGGATTGATGTACCGAAAAAGTATGCAGGATGACCGTGGGATGTTGTTTGTATTCGAAAAGGAAGAGCCCAAGTACTTCTATATGAAGAATACCGAATTTGCCCTGGATATCATCTACCTTAACAGTAATAAAGAAATTGTAAGTATTTCCAAAAATGCAAAGCCTTTGGATAATACTTCATTGCCTTCTGCTGCTCCTGCACAATATGTTTTGGAAGTAAACGCAGGCCTTAGCGATAAGTGGGGACTGGAAGCCGGGGATGTTATAGAATACTCCAAGATTTCCAATTAACTAAAAGTTACAACATAAAAAAAGCCCCGCATAAACGGGGCTTTTTTTATTAAGCAGAAGAAAGATTAAGCAGCCTTTGCTTCTTCCTCTTCTTCTTCTTTTTTATCACTTAAATCGATTCCACGCTTCTTAACGGTATCGTAGAATACAGGCGTTGCGATGAACAGGGATGAGTAGGTTCCTACCAATACCCCGATAATCAAGGCAAAGATCAATCCACGGATGGATTCTGCCCCTAGGGTGAATATCGTCAATAACACGATCAAGGTAGTCATGGACGTATTCAACGTACGGCTCAACGTACTATTCAATGCCGAGTTAATGATCCTGTTCATTTTCCAACTCTGGTGATCGTTGAAGAATTCACGGATACGGTCGAACACAACCACGGTATCATTCAGGGAGTATCCAATTACCGTAAGGATCGCCGCAATGAACGATTGATCGATCTCCATGTTGAAAGGCATGATCTTGTATGTTAACGAGAAGATACCCAACACGATCAACACATCGTGGAATACCGCCGCAACGGCACCCAAACTAAATTGCCATCTTCTAAAACGGAGAAGTATATAAAGGAATACTACTACCAAGGACCCCAATACAGCCCAGAACGATGATTTCTTGATATCATCGGCAATGGTTGGACTCACTTTATAGTATTCCATACGACCCGCTACTTTGTTATCGTCATCTGCTACAAACTGCTCATAGGTCATTCCCGATGGCAAATGCGGTGTAAGCGCTTCGTATAGCATGGTTTCAGTTTCTTTGTCAATCTCGGTACCTGTTTCATCGACTTTATACTTCGTGGTAACTTTAAGCTGATTGTCACCTCCATAGGTTTTGGCTTCGGCACTTCCAAATTTTGCCACCAATTCATCTTGAATTTGGACAGCATCTACATCTTTATCGAAACGAACAGTATAGGTACGCCCTCCAACAAAGTCGATCCCTTGGTTAAGCCCTACCGTAAATAGGGAACCTAAACTTATGGCGATCAAAATTCCAGAGATTACATAGGCAATCTTTCTCTTTCCTAAGAAATCGATGTTTACGTTTCTTAAGAAATTCTTTGTCATAGGAGTAGAACAGGTTAATGACTTTCCGTTCTTGGTATAGCTGTCTATAAACAAACGGGTGATGAAAATTGCAGTAAACAAGGAAGTTGCAATACCTATAAGTAAGGTAGTTGCGAAACCTTTAATAGGTCCTGTACCAAATACCAATAGGATTAAACCGGTAAGACCTGTGGTAATGTTCGCATCCAAGATAGAGGACAATGCATTGCTAAATCCATCATTGATGGAATCGCGTTGCGACTTACCTTTCGCCAATTCTTCCCGAATCCGTTCGAAGATAAGTACGTTTGCATCCACCGAAATACCAATGGTTAATACAATACCTGCAATACCAGGAAGGGTTAATACGGCTCCTGGAATACCAGCCAACAACCCAAAGATGAACAGGATGTTCACCAACAAGGCTATATCGGCAAAAGCCCCTGCTTTTCCGTAGTAAAAGATCATCCACAACAGTACGATAACCAATGCAATGATAAAGGAAATCAATCCACTACTAATGGCTTCTTGCCCTAACGTAGGACCTACTACCTCTGCTTGGATAATATCTGCTGAAGCGGGTAATTTACCAGCTCTTAATACATTGGCAAGGTCTTGCCCTTCGTTTACGGTAAAGTCTCCTGTAATTTCACTTCTACCACCGGATATCTTTCCACTACTAACTCCAGGAGCAGAGTAAACAACGCTATCCAGTACCACGGCAATTCGGGTACCATCTTGGTATGCCTTCTCTGTCATGGTTTCCCAAATCTTGGCTCCCGATCCGTTCATTTGCATGTTTACAGATATTTTCCCTGCTGCGGTATATCCTTGTTGGGCATCGGTAATTACACCTCCACTAAGGGGTGCTTCCTGGTCCCTTTTAGCCCTAATAGCAAATAGGCTTACCAATTCTTCATTTTCACCCTCTACAATTTCAGGCTTACTCCAGAAAAAATGAGTATACTTAAGGTCGTTGCTTAACAAAGCACGTACCTCGGGATCATTAAGGTAAGTACTAATCAGGTCTGCATCGGTCTTCTTGAATGTCATGATCCCTTGATTCCCCAATCGAGTTTGCACTTCACGCGAATAAATAGGGTTGGCAATGGACTCATCCAAGTTTTCATCTTCAACATTCTCACCACCTAAAAGCTCTTGAATGTTTTCGTCATCAGAAGTTTCGGTGGTATCGTTTGCAACTTCAGCATCGGCTTTCTCGTCGGTTGCTTTCAATTTTTCGGCCATCTTAGCATTGGCCAATCGAATAAATGGATCTATTTCTGGATTGTTGATCACTTCCCAGAACTCCAATTGTGCTTTTTTGGAAACCAATTCGGTTACACGCCCTACATCCTTCGCCCCTGGCAATTCTACCAAGATTCTTCCAGAAGTTCCCAATCGCTGAAGGTTAGGCTGGGTTACCCCAAACTGGTCGGTACGCTTACGCAATACTTCGAAAGCAGAAGCAATTCCTTCTTCTACCTTACGAACGATTACAGGCTTAACTTCATCGTTGGTCCACTCGCTGCTTCTTATGTCGTCCTGTAAATCCCTGTTGAAGAAAATATCGGGCGAAGCCAATCGATTCTCCCCTGGAAGGGCATCGAAAGCACGGAAGAAGGATTCCACATAGGTTTCCTGCGAATCTCTCTGAAGCTCATCGGCATCTTCCAATGCTTTTAGGAAGGCTCCATTTTTACTGTTGTTAGCAAGGTCTATTAAAATGTCCTTTACTGAAATCTGAAGGATAACATTTACCCCTCCTTTAAGGTCAAGACCCTTTTTAAGTTGTTTCTCGTTTGCTGTTTTGTAATCGATACCCAGCATTTGGTTTAGACCGGATATCGAATCTAAATAACTTGCCTCTGCATCACTTCGCTCACTGGGCTGCTCGGCAGTATAGAGGCTCTGTGCATAGGCTTTGGCATCATTTTCCGTCTTGTTTGCTATGAAGGTATAGGAAAGCTGGTATAAGCTCACCAATCCAAAAACAATAGCAAAAACAGTAATTAGTCCTTTGTTTTGCATTCTTGTATTTTTTGTGTCAGATTTTTAAAAACGGGCAAATATAGAATTTACCGTATGATCTAACAATTATTAGTATTGATTAAATATTGATTTGTTGGCTTTTCTTCAGAATACGGAAAAGCCTAGTTGTAAATTGTTTATTGGAATAATGATCTTGGTTGAAATATGACAACCAATCATTTCCTTATGCTAAGGGTCCTGCCCTAACTTCTGGAATGTTATGTGAAGAATTATCTATTAAAAGTGCTTGGTTGCTATGCAACTCGAAAGCTACTTTTTCAAGCCTGTTTTTTTCCCAGATGTCTACCTCGCTATGGGAAAAGTATACATCGGCATTGATGTAGCGGGTAGTGACCGATTTGGATTCGAACAAAAAGCCTTCAAAATCCGAGGCTAGGTCTTGGCCTTTCTGGATTTCGCTTACATTAAGTTTATAATTGCTGGAATAGGTAAGCGGTGGAACGCCTGGATCTTCTTCATTATGGGAATACAAAGTATATCCCAGTTCCAGATTTTTATCTTTCGCGAAGAGTTCCTTTATACCAGCGACATCGATCTCGCTGTAATAGGTAATCTTAAGAGTTCCATTCGCAGATTCCTGAACCCTAATATTCTCCACCCCTATCTCTTGCAATTGCTCTTTTACAATAGCAAGGGCATTTAGGGCTTCGTCCTGGGTTACCCCATTATTGTTAAACTGAACAACGATCTCCTGGTTGGGAGTCGACGATTGTTTCAGACTAACACCTAAAAAGGCTAGGACAAAAAATAACGTACTTACGTACCATTTTGAGTTCATCCGCCAAATATAATTAAATAAGACTGTTTTTTGGCAGTCTTTCATCAATATCTACTGCAATGGTTGAAAAGTAAAAGTAAGCAGTTCTATTTTGGGGATCATTCCCGTCTCTAAGGCAACCGCTAATTCCTGGGCCTCTTCTACTGTAAAGTTAGCCGATATCTCAGACCTACCCCCATGTATAGGGCCTGAAAGCACCCCTGGGGCCGAATAGACAACACCATCTACAACGATGGCAATTTGTTGCCCTGTTTTATATGCCCAGTCGGTAAGTTCCTCCCACTCCACAGAAGCTTTTTCGTTCATCCTTAAATTAACAGAGGGTCTTCCAATAGCATTGTAGGTCTGTTGTGCGCTTTTTATTATCGAACCCTGCATGGCAGCTTTGCCATTGCGACCACACAATACGGCATATAAAGATATATTGGGATTACCTGTTTCTGGTTTTCCCCATAGAAATTTCATGCTGTTTTTGGCATCCTTGCTAAGCAACCTTTTTACGTCCTGCCGGTTTACAACACTATTAACATAGGCAGTATCCGAAAGTTTTACATAAAAGGGGATGCTATTGGAATATGAAGATTCCATACTCAATACACTTATAAAAGGGTGCTCTGTTAGGGAATCTTCTGCAGCTACAAGTTCATCTATTAAACTTACTGTATATAAAACATTATCTGCACTATCGGTTTTATAAAACTCCAGCACTCCTTGGGACAATAAAAGGCCTTTAATCTTATCGGGTTGGGCAGCAGTTTCAAGGGAAAAGTTGCATTGATAGGTATCGCCTATTTGGGTAAGCTCTGGCTTCATTCCAAATTTACCAAACTTCTCCTTCAGCATATCAAACGCCTGTTCCATTTCTGCTTGGGAACTAACATCGATTTGCAAATTAGCGGTGATTAATTTGTCTGGTTTTGGTCCTCTATCGCAAGAAACCAAAGTCCACAACAACGGAAGGACAAGAAGTGCTTTTCTGAGAATTTTCATAAGTGTAAATATAAAAAAGCTGCCCTAAAGCAGCTTTTAAAAAATTTATTTAAAGTTGTTCCTAAAATTCACAGAGGGTTAACACAAAGTTTCCGTCTATGGTACTGGTTAACTGTCCTTCTGCTATTACGGTTCCACGGAGTTCGCCTGCAGCAGCATCGTAAGAGGTAATTTCTATAACCCCACATTCTGCCAATTCTATGGTAGTGGTTCCGTTGTCTATTCTGTTAAAGTTCATTGTGTTTAGGCCTGCCAATTCCGACAAAACAAGGGTTTGTGGTTCCAAAGCATCGATAGAGAACAGGATGGCGTCCTGGGTTCCTTCGTATTCAGGAAATACACAATCCGTATTGGTTGGGGGTTTTACATAAATGGTACAATTGTAACCATTCCCACTTCCAGGGGCCTCGATATAGGTTCCTCCTGGGGAGGTAAATTCTTCCCCTCTAAAACTACCTTGTGCAGTTTGATTGGCCGCTTCGGTACAGGCTGCTGTTTCATCACCCCCTCCGTCATTGCTATCATCGGATTTACAGGAAACCAAAAAAAAGCACACTAAAACAGGGAAAATTAAATACTTCATTCTTTTCATCATTTTTTGTTCGTTAAATTATCGTCGTAATTGTAATTAAGTAAATATATCTTTATAACAACTTGAAGCGCTAAATTACTACTTTAAAGGAGACAGTTTTTAAGGCTTCACAAAAAAAGCCCCACAAATATGTGAGGCTTGGTATTATTTTCCACAAACGATTACAGTTCTAGCAAACCATTGGTTTTAGTAACCCCTTCAGCACTTTCTTCCATATGTTGCTGTTCGGCATCGTTCAGTTCTAATTCTATAATTTTTTCTATTCCATTTCTTCCCAATACTACAGGAACCCCAATACAAAGATCATTTAATCCGTACTGTCCATCTAGGTAGGTGGAACATGGGAAAACTTTTTTCTGGTCGCAGGCAATGGCTTGTACCAATCCAGATACAGCTGCCCCTGGAGCATACCATGCAGAGGTTCCCAACAACTTGGTCAATGTAGCACCTCCTACTTTGGTATCTTCTTTTACTTGGTTTAATCTTTCGTCAGAAATGAAAGCAGTAACAGGCACACTGTTACGGGTAGCTAGGCGAGTAAGTGGCACCATTCCTTTATCGCTGTGTCCACCAATTACCATTCCGTCCACATCGCTAATAGGAGCTCCCAAAGCTTCTGCCAATCGATACTTAAAACGGGCACTATCCAAAGCCCCTCCCATTCCTATGATTCGGTTTTTGGGAAGGTTGGTTGTTTTATGTACCAAATAGGTCATAGTATCCATAGGGTTACTTACAACGATCATAATAGTGTTTGGGGAATGCTCGATCAAGCTAGCGGAAACCGATTTTACGATCCCAGCGTTTATACCGATCAACTCTTCACGGGTCATTCCTGGTTTTCTAGGAATCCCAGAGGTAATAACACAGATATCGCTACCTGCGGTTTTTGTGTAGTCGTTGGTAGATCCCGTGATCTTGGTGTCGAAACCATTTAAAGAGGCGGTTTGCATAAGGTCCATGGCTTTCCCTTCGGCATAGCCTTCCTTGATATCCAACAATACTACTTCGCTGGCAAAATTCTTAATGGCAATGTACTCGGCACAACTTGCTCCAACGGCTCCTGCACCTACTACTGTTACTTTCATCTGTTTATTTTATTTGTTTTTGCGGTTAGACGGAACCCATAAAGGTTTCATACAAACCATTGTAAGTTTATTTTAAAGCGGTACAAAAGTACCATTTTCTAAAGTATTTTTAATAGGTATTACAGAAAAAGAAAAAGCCCGCTCTTTTTAAAAAGCGGGCCCCGTGATGGTTATAACAAAAACTTATTACGCGTCTATATTTGCGTACACGGCATTCTTTTCTATAAATTCCCTACGTGGGGGTACTTCGTCTCCCATTAACATAGAGAAAATCCGATCTGCTTCGGTACCATTATCTATGGTTACCTGGCGCAGGGTTCGGAATTCTGGGTTCATGGTAGTTTCCCACAGTTGCTCTGCATTCATCTCTCCAAGACCCTTATAACGCTGTATTCCTGCAGATCCGCCAAACTTTTGGTTGATCATATCCCGTTGGTCATCATCCCAAGCGTATTCTTTTTTGTTTCCTTTTTTAACAAGGTACAAAGGTGGTGTTGCGATGTAAACATGCCCGGCTTCGATCAGGTCTTTCATATACCTGAAGAAGAAGGTCAATATTAGGGTTGAAATGTGACTTCCATCCACATCGGCATCACACATGATAACAATTTTGTGATAACGTAATTTTTCGAGGTTAAGGGCCTTACTGTCCTCTTCGGTTCCTATGGTTACCCCCAAAGCAGTAAAGATGTTTCTAATCTCTTCATTTTCGAACACCTTGTGCTGCATGGCTTTCTCCACATTCAGGATTTTACCACGAAGTGGCAATATTGCCTGAAAGTTTCGATCACGCCCTTGCTTGGCGGTTCCCCCTGCAGAGTCTCCCTCCACGAGGAATACTTCACATTTTTCTGGGTCTTGCTCGGAGCAGTCGCTCAACTTTCCGGGCAACCCTCCACCACTCATTACGGTTTTACGTTGAACCATTTCACGCGCCTTACGTGCGGCATGTCTGGCCTGGGCTGCCAAGATCACTTTTTGAACAATAGTCTTGGCATCGTTAGGATGCTCTTCCAGATAATTCTCGAGCATTTCGGAAACAGCCTGACTTACTGCAGAGGTAACGTCACGGTTTCCCAATTTGGTTTTGGTCTGACCTTCGAACTGAGGCTCTGCTACTTTTACAGAAACAATGGCTGTTAATCCTTCGCGGAAATCGTCTCCCGAAATATCGAATTTCAGCTTATCCAACATCCCCGAAGCATCGGCATATTTTTTAAGGGTGGTGGTAAGCCCCCTTCTAAAACCACTTAGGTGGGTTCCTCCTTCGTGGGTATTGATGTTATTTACATAACTGTGAAGGTTTTCATTGAAAGAGGTATTGTATACCATGGCTACTTCTACAGGGGTACCATTCTTTTCCCCTTCCATAGAAATAACATCGGCAATAAGAGGTTCGCGATTTCCATCCAGAAAACGGATAAACTCCTTAAGACCTTCTTCGCTGTAGAATGTTTCGCCCACAAACTCCCCTTCTTCTTTGCGGCGCTTATCGGTAAGGGTAATGGTGATTCCCTTGTTTAGGTAAGCCAATTCGCGCAAACGGCTGGCCAGGGTATCGTAATTGTACTCAAGGGTAATCTTGAAAATCTCCGGGTCGGGCTTAAAGGTTACAATAGTCCCTCTGTAATCGGTTTCCCCAATGGGTTTTACAGGATATAGGGTCTTTCCTCTTTCGTATTCCTGTTCCCAGATCTTACCATCCCTATGTACGGTTGCCTTCAGGTGTTCGGAAAGGGCGTTTACACAACTTACACCCACTCCGTGGAGTCCTCCAGAAACTTTATAAGAATCTTTATCGAATTTACCTCCAGCACCGATCTTGGTCATTACCACTTCCAGTGCGGAAACACCTTCTTTTTTATGAATATCGACAGGAATACCCCGTCCGTTATCTTTTACTGTAATTGAGTCGTCTTCGTTTATGGTAACATCGATCGTATCGCAATGTCCAGCCAGTGCTTCATCGATGGAATTATCCACGACTTCGTATACCAAATGGTGCAATCCACGCACGCCAACATCTCCAATATACATCGAGGGACGCATGCGTACATGCTCCATCCCTTCTAACGCCTGAATATTATCAGCACCATAATTGGTTTTCTTCTGTTCTTCACTCATATAGTAAGGTTATTTGTCTTGTTTTTTCAACAACAAACAAATATAACCATATCCCCAATAAAATCAGTAGTTTTCGCCATTTTCAACCATGAAGTTATTAACAAATTTTGTGAAAAAATACTTTCAAGAAAATTGTAAGTCCCAGTAAGTAAAAACCTACTAAAATGTGCGTCGTAA
>JANQKN010000121.1 GCA_028281065.1 Flavobacteriaceae bacterium
CTTTAGGTTTTCATTAAGATTGGCTTTATGGCTTATAACTATATCCAATCCCATGGTTTCGGTATTGATAGCATTCACAAAGAAACGGGCACTTCCTGCTCCTGCAGCATCAAATATAGCTTGTACCTCGGCGCTACTTCCAGGGCCAAAGTTACCGCTGTAAACGATTCGATCATCAATTCCTATAAAGTATCCATCGATACTATAACTCAGGTTAAGATCTTTTATTTTTCCTGTAATACCAGCACTAAAACTAGTTGAAGTTTCCTCTTTCAGTTTAGGAATATTCAAAAGATTTGCCAATCGGCTATTATTGGTAAAAGTCCCTGTTTCTATTGGAACGTTTTCCTGGAAGATGGTACTGGTTCTGCTAAAAAACTGCTGATGAAGGGATGGAGCCCTAAATCCAGTACTGAATGCCGATCTCAAAGCTATAGCATCATCAAACTTATATCTTGCTGCCAACTTCCCGTTTATGGTACCACCAAAGTCGGAGAAGTTTTCGTATCGTCCTGCCAAGCTTACCAAAAACGCCTCTGTTACATCTGCTTCAAGATCTATATAGGCTGCGATACTATTTCTGGATTCATTAACAGCATTATTGGGATCGAATCCTCTAAATACCTGCGAACCACCCCCAAGGGTAACTCCTGTAAAGTTATTGGTAACCAACAGATTATCGGGAGTAGAAGCTGTTACTGGATCTCCATTAATATCATAGCTAAGATAAGAAGCTTCCTCTCCTTCCTCTATAAAGTATGTTTCTACTTTATATTCCAATCCTGCCGCAACGTTTAATCCGTTCATGATTTCTTCATAAAACCTTGAAACATCCAGATTGGTTGTATTTTGAGAGAACCCAATTTTACCAGCATCGAAATCTCTAGGGGTAGAAGTCCCCAAAGTACCATTACTGGAGTTTCCAACGGTAAAATCGAACGTATTTTGTCCATACGTATTGGAAAAATCGATATCCCATCCATTAGCCTCTCCGCGAATTCCCACTGCAACGGATTTATCTACTATGTCAGAACCTATTTCGGGTAAGAAACCATTTGGAAAAGCTGGCGTGTTTGCCCTACCGTCTCCTTGTGCAGGTCTTCTGTAAAATCCAGAAGCCAAACCACTTCTATAGGAAAGCCCTCCAAAAGAATATAGTTCCGCATTTTCGGATAAAGGAACGCTTCCATTATAGAAAAACTTTCCTTCACGTAATTTGGAGGTTCCTACTCGGAATCTGAAGTCCTTTCTTGTTAATCCTCGGGCAGCAAGTTCTTGCTCATCCGCATCTACATCCAATAAACTTCTTAAGGTATCTATATCATCTGCATTGTTAACATCCAATCCTGCAATTTGAGACAATACATCTGTTCCTAAATATGTAAGTCCAGCTGCTGCTGATTGATAATCAGCCAAAGTCATATCTGCAACTGTTCCGCCTCCAGCAGCAAATAATCTTTCTGCTCCATGGAACGCTCTAAATATATCTCCTTGATAATCTCTGTTACGCAATGCAGGAGCTCTTGTTGAAAGAGTTCCGGTAAAATTGATGTATCCCTCGTCTCCAATTTTTAATCCGTAGTTGGCATCCATTTTAAATTTCTCACCATCTGATCCACCTTCAAAACGATTGGCGTTTTCACTGAAGTTAGCTCCAGTAGTTACCGTAACATCAAGTACTCCTGTATCTTTTTTAAGAACAATATTAATAACCCCAGCAATAGCATCGGAACCATACTGAGCAGCAGCCCCATCACGAAGTACTTCGATTCTTTCTATGGCAGCTGCAGGAATAGCATTCATATCGGTACCTACACTACCTGCACCAACAGTTCCATTTACATTTATAAGAGCAGTATTATGCCTTCTCTTCCCATTAATAAGCACCAAAACCTGATCGGGCCCTAATCCTCTTAATGAAGCAGGATCTATATGATCGGTACCATCAGAAACCGTCTGTGTCTGAGAAGTAAAAGAAGGAGCTACATAATTCAAGATCTCATTTACGGTAACTTGAGGGGAAGTCTGTACAATATCTGAAATAGCTAGAACATCTACAGGAGCAACCGAATTAACAGCCGTTCTGCTTGGGTTTCTGGAACCTACCAATACAATGGCATCCAATGCAGCTGCAGATTCTTTTAATTGGACATCAACAAAATCCGTATTACTTATATCCACCTCCATGGTTTCATACCCTAAGTAGGAAATTACAAGGATATTGTTCCCATCAGGCACTTCCAAGGTAAAGTTTCCTTCAAAGTCTGTTTGGGCTCCAATCGTTGTGCCTTTAACAACAACATTGGCCCCTGGTAAAGGCACCCCGTTGTGGTCTTTAACAATTCCCCTAATCTCGCGGTCCTCAACCTTTATAATCTCTACTGATTTTTTGGTTAGGACGATCTGTCTATCATTAATCCGGTAGTTAACATTAGCTGCTTGCGATAACTTTGCCAATACCTTGGTAATAGTCTCTTTGTTTGCATGCAAAGTCGTTTTCTTTGTATCGTCAATCTCGTTTACATTATAAAAGAACTTGTATCCTGATTGCGATTTGATTTCGTCTAAAACTTGTTTTAGTTCAACATCATGGAAACTGAATTCCATTTCGATCTGTGAAAATCCGTTTTTGGCCGATAGCTGGAATATAAAGACAAAAGCAAAAAGAATGCTCATCTTCATTTTCGACCAGATTTTTTTCTTACTCGTATTGTAATAATACGGGTTAGAGGAGTAAGTTTTTTTCATAATTTTGAATCTGATTTTTTGGTTG
The DNA here is from genome assembly GCA_028281065.1 of Flavobacteriaceae bacterium. GTDB lineage: Bacteria > Bacteroidota > Bacteroidia > Flavobacteriales > Flavobacteriaceae > Aureisphaera. The sequence continues at coordinate 2,774 of JANQKN010000121.1, forward strand.
TTAATATTTATTAATAATCATACATATAAGGGAGTGTTGCCGCACTTCCTTTTTTTTTAATCTGTAATAGTTATTACATTTCCTTCCCTTTTAAAATTAAAAGGCGTGCTCAATGCTATGGTTTCTAGAATCGCTTCTATTCCTTCGTTTTCGAATTCCCCTTTGTACTTTGTGTTAACCCCAATATTTTTAGAGTTATTTATAAAGACCACATCATGAGATCGTTCCAATTTGGTCAAGATGCGAGCAAACGTAAGGTTATCTATAACGATCTTCTTACTCATCCATGCAAGTGAGGCACTAACATCTACTCTTTTATTGCTGAAATTGTGTTTTCCTTTATTATAGCTTGCTTGATAGCTCGGTGTTAACTTTATGAGGTTTTCTGGGGCATTGGTTTCATACACATTTACAGAACCTTCTACCAGCGTTGTTACAACATCGGTGTCGTCTTTATAAGATGATACATTAAATTTCGTCCCGAGAACCTGTACATTCATCTCGTTAGTAACAACGCTGAACGGTTTATTTTTATCCCTAGAAACTTCGAAATATCCTTCTCCTTCCAGATAAACCACCCGTTCATCGGCAGAATTGAAGCTCTGAGGAAATTTCAAATTAGAATCGGCATTTAACCATACCAAAGTGCCATCGGACAATTTCATTTTGAAAATCTGTCCTTTCGGAATGGAAACCTGGTTGTATACGAGGGTATTTGAAATATGATCTGAAGATTGTCCCGTGCCAAAATCCATTACCTCATCTTTATTGGATGCTACAATATTGCCATCGGCATCCAATAAGGTTTCCATCGAATTGGGATCAATTACTTTGGTGGAACCATCTGCAAGTGTTATGGTAATTCGCTCATCATCCGCGCCATCCAACATAGTACTTTCGGACACTTCAAATGCTTCAGAATCTGGTGTTGAAGTAAAAATGCTTTGAGACACAAAATAACCTATAGTCATTATCCCAACCAAAACCGCTGCTACACGAACCTTAGTAAAAGAAAGCTTTCTTAAAGGTCTCGGATTCTTCTCTATTTCTGCAACAAATCGCTCATATGCTTTATTGGAATCGAATGATAATGAGGAATCTAAATAGCTTTTCCTTATTTGTGTTTTGAAAAAACTGAGATTATGTTTACTTTTCGACAACCATTTTTTCAATTTACTTCTTTCTTCCGAAGTTATCGTCCCGTCTAAAAACTTCTGTATAAGGGGAAGCATTTTGTCCATATATAGATCTGTATCTATATATAGGATGCCAATAAATTGAAAAACCCCTATGGTTAGTTTATATAAGTTAGATATTTATTGCATATATGCTTGAAAATGAATTATTAGACCGTCTAAGAAAAGGGGATAACGCAGCATATAAGTATGTTTTTTCCACTTACTATGAATACCTGTGCAATTACATATTTAAATTGAGTAATGACTATTCCCTTTCTGAAGATATTGTTCAGGAAACAATACTCACATTTTGGGAGAAACGGGAAAGAATTGTAATTCGTAGTTCTTTAAAAAGTTATTTATTCCGTTCTTGCCACAACCATTTTTTGCAACATATTCGAAAAAGAAAGGTCGCTTTCGATTTTTTAGATAAAATAAAATGGGAAGAGTTGTTTAACAGTTATATGGAAAACAGCCCGAAAGAGCAAGAGGACTATCAACTTAAGATAGATCGACTTCATGCCCTTATTAATAAACTGCCGCCCCGTTGTAAGGAAATCTTTCTGAAAAATAAGTTCGAGAAAAAGAAATACACCGAGATTGCAGACGACATGAACATTTCCATAAAAACCGTAGAAGCACAAATGTCCAAGGCTTTGCATTTTCTAAGACAAAATGCAGGAACGTTTTTATTGTAACTATATTTTAAAAATATTCGTCATAGTAATAAACCAATATTAAGCCTTTTCGTTAAAAAAGAGTCTAATTTGTGATAAAAGACTACGATTCAGTATATTTAACCAATTAGCACCCCAAAAAAATTGCCTATGGAAATGCTTACCCAGCCTTCTTGCAATACATCTACCCTAATTCCCTATATACCAGATGGGAGTAATCCGTGGAATACATCCAAAGTAAAACATGTCTTTAGAAGATTGGGGTACGGAGCCTCTACAACTCGAATAGACGATGCCTTAGCTTTAAGTCCTGGGGAATTTATCGATAACCTAGTAGATACGGCCCAAAACCTGCCCCCTGCCGATGCACCTGTTTGGGGATATTGGTCTGTGAGCGATTTTACCGATTTCGAAATAGAAAACGAACAGTACATTGCCGATTGGCGGGTTGCCTCGGGGAACCATATCATTTCCGAAGACCTTCGGGGACGGCTTGCCTTCTTTTGGATGAGTCATTTTGTGACCGAGTTGGAAACCGTTTTCTATGCTCCGTATATGTTCCAATATTACAACTTGATGCAAACCCATGCCTTGGGCAATTTTAAAGAGTTTGTACGTCGGGTCGGGGTAGACAATTTTATGTTGCTGTACCTAAATGGTTTCGAAAACACCAACTTTAACCCCAACGAAAACTATGCAAGGGAACTGTTCGAACTTTTCACAATGGGCGAAGGAATTGGTTATGACCAAGACGACATCCTAAATGCCTCCCGAGCCTTAACAGGATACAACCACTGGGACAGCGAAGGTGGGGATATTTATTTCGACGCCAGTACTTTTGATGATGGCGAAAAAACCTTTTTTGGTCAAACAGGAAATTGGGGATACGACGATCTTATCGATATCCTTTTCGAGCAACGCCCCAACGAAATCGCCACATTTATCTGTACCAAACTATATAAGTACTTTGTAAGCCCTGCCGTGGACGAAGTGATCGAATTGGAGATCATAGAACCCCTTGCCCAGGAGCTGATCAATAATAATTTTGAGTTGGTCCCCATGCTTAAGCTACTCTTTAAAAGTGAACACTTTTTCGATGAAAGAGCTTTGGGTGTGGTGATAAAAAGCCCGATAGATGTAATTTTCAGCTATGCCAACGACACCAACTTTTTCTACGACGATGAAATCATGGGTGCCTTTTTGTATTATGCAGGAATCATGGGACAAGAGATCTACGATCCTCCCGATGTTTCGGGATGGCAACGGGATGAAGCTTGGATAAACGGCTCTACCCTCGGTGGAAGGTGGCAACTCATGGAGTTCTATCTGTTTTACCTATACAACAGTGGCTACGAACAACTGTTGGTAGATCTGGCTAGGGAACTTTCCAACGATAGTAATGATCCCGTATTTATTACCCAAGTAATGGTAGATCATTTGGTAAGTAAACCCCTGTACACTGCTTCGGACTACGAAATAGCCACCGATATTTTTAAGTGGGATATTCCACAGAACTATTACGACGACGGTATTTGGAACCTTAATTGGTCCACAGCACCCTACCAATGTTTCCTATTGTTGGTACACATTGCGCAAATGCCCGAATTTCAACTTAAATAGCCTACGACCATGTGTAATTCCCACGATATACCCAAAAAGAAAGCTTCCGAAGTGGAAGAAAAATACATCCACGACCAAGAACACAGCAAATGGAACCGCCGCACCTTTATACAAGCCTTAGGGCTTGCCGGTGCTGGAAGTATGACACTGGGCACCTCTAGTCTATCTGCTGCCAAACCCTCTCCTTTGTCTGTAGCCCTTGCAGAAAATGATAATGACAGAATTTTGGTGATTGTACGCCTAAAAGGTGGAAATGATGGGCTCAATACCATTGTACCTGTTTACGATTACGATGTATACGCCAATTTACGTCCAACGATAAGACACCAACAGAACGACCTTACCATGCTGAATGCTGACTTTGGTATCCCCAATTACATGAATTCTTTGGAAGCTATGTGGGGTGATGGAAAAATGAAAGTGGTTCATGGCGTAGGATATCCCGATCAGAACCTTTCGCACTTCCGGAGTTCCGATATTTGGGCCTCTACCGATGACATCAACTTTGAACCCACAGGTTGGTGGGGGCGCTATTTTGAAGACCTCTATCCCGATTATATCATTAACCCACCCGAAGTTCCTCCTGCCATGCAAATAGGGAGCGTTGGGAACCTGGTTTTTGAAGGCAACGAAACCAACTACGCCTTTACGGTGGCCAATCCAGACCAGTTGGCAAATATAGCTGAGAGTGGAACCGTGCATGATGTCACGGACATTCCCGATTGTGTCTATGGTGAGAAGCTGCTTTTTATGCGGGCTACCACCAATACTACCTTCTTTTATGCAGATGTCATTAACCAAGCCTATATGGCTTCTACCAACGATGTTGAGTACGAAGACGAAGAATTGGCAAACCAATTGGCCATAGTTGCCCGTATGATTAAAGGAAACCTAGGCACCAAAGTATACATGGTTACCCTTAATGGATTCGACACCCATGCCAACCAACCCGAAGAGCATCAAACGTTGCTTCAGGATCTTTCCAACTCCATAAAACTCTTTTTCGAGGATTTAGCTGCCGCTGGAATGGACAATGAGGTTTTGGCCATGACTATTTCTGAATTCGGGCGTCGTCCCTACGAAAATGGAAGTAATGGTACCGATCACGGAGCAGCATCACCAGTACTCCTTTTTGGCCCGGCATTGGAAGGAAATGGTTTCATTAATGAACACCCCGACCTAAGTATCTGGGACTCGCACGACAACCTTATCCCTTCTACCGATTTTAGGGATGTCTATACCAGCGTACTTACCAATTGGTTCTGTTTGGACCCTTCCATCTTGGATCTCATCCTATTGAACCAAACCTACGAGAACCTAGACTTAGGGTTTAACTGTGATATTTTGGGCAATAACGATTTCAGTAATGTAACCCGAATGTGGCACCGTCCTACTTATACCAACAACCGTACTTACATAGAAATGCAAATGCCAGTAACGGCCCATGTGGAGATTAAGTTGTTCGATATTACAGGGAAAGAAATAGCTACGTTGAAAAATGAAATGCTGTTTGCTGGCCCCCACAAAATAGATGTAAAATCCAGTGTAAACACCCGCCTTAGTTTTGGGCAATACATCTACCGGATTACTACTGGAGGACAACATTACAGTAAGTCGATCCTCATTCGATAATACAAACAAAAAATAGACGCGAAAGCTCCCTAAACAGGGGGCTTTTCTTTTTCCATATTACTTTCCTGCAAGATAAAATCCTTACTTTTGCACTTTCATAATTGGAACGATGAGTCAAGACCCAAAACGATATACGATTACGGCAGCATTGCCTTACACCAACGGCCCTGTGCATATTGGACACCTAGCAGGTGTGTACGTCCCAGCAGACATTTATGCACGCTACCAAAGGTTACAAGGAAAAGATGTTGCTTTTGTATGTGGAAGCGATGAACACGGCGTCCCCATTACCCTTAAAGCCAAAAAAGAAGGAATTACCCCTCAACAGGTTGTGGACAAATACCATGAAATCATTAAAAAATCGTTTCAGGAGTTTGGCATTACTTTCGATAACTACTCCCGTACCTCTGCAAAGATTCATCATGATACCGCTTCGGACTTTTTCCGAAAATTGTACGAAGACGGAAAGTTTCTTGAGGAAATCACTGAGCAATTGTTTGATGAAGAAGCCCAACAGTTCTTGGCCGATCGATTTGTGATCGGAACCTGCCCTAAATGTGGCAACGAAGAAAGCTATGGGGATCAGTGCGAAAATTGTGGAACTTCCCACAATGCAGTGGATCTCATCAACCCAAAAAGTGTTATTTCTGGAAGCAAACCCATAAAAAAGGAAACCAAACATTGGTTTTTGCCTTTAAACGAATACCAAGATTGGTTGGAAGAATGGATCCTAAAGGGACATGAAAAAGATTGGAAAACCAATGTGTACGGGCAGTGCAAATCCTGGATCGTAGATGGGCTCCAACCTAGAGCCGTAACCCGTGATCTGGATTGGGGAATTCCTGTTCCTGTGGAAGGAGCCGACGGAAAAGTGCTATATGTATGGTTCGATGCTCCTATTGGATACATTTCTGCCACCAAGGAATGGGCTGCTCGTGAAGGAAAAGACTGGGAACCCTATTGGAAAGATGAAGGCACCAAATTGCTTCATTTCATAGGGAAAGACAATATCGTTTTCCACTGTATTATCTTCCCCAGTATGCTAAAAGGGGAAGGAAGCTACATCGTTCCCGACAATGTTCCCGCTAACGAATTCCTAAACTTGGAAGGCAATAAAATATCCACCAGTAAAAACTGGGCGGTTTGGTTGCACGAATATCTGGAAGATTTTCCAGGGCAACAGGACGTACTTCGCTATGTGCTTACTGCCAATGCCCCAGAAACCAAGGACAACGATTTTACCTGGTCCGATTTCCAACAGCGCAACAACAGTGAGTTGGTAGCTATTTTCGGAAATTTTATAAACCGGGTAGCAGTGCTTACGCACAAGTATTACGATGGGAAAATCCCTGTTCCCAATACGTTCACAGAAGTAGACGAGCAAACCTTAACCGAATTGCGGACCTATCCTGCAGTTATTTCCAGTTCCTTGGAACGATATCGCTTTAGGGAAGCGCAGCAAGAGCTTATGAATGTAGCAAGGTTGGGGAACAAGTATTTGGCCGACGAGGAACCTTGGAAAACCATCAAGAACGATCCCGAACGCACCAAAACCATTATGTATGTTGCTCTTCAGGTTGCCAGCGCTTTGGCGGTGTTGAGCGAACCATTTTTACCTCATACTTCAGAAAAGTTGAAGCGTATCCTTCAACACTCAGAAGCAAAGCAAACCATCGATTGGGCCAGTGTATCCCAAAACGAACCTTTATTGGAAGCAGGACATCGCATCGGGAAAAGCGAATTGCTTTTCAGTAAAATTGAAGACAAACAAATTCAACAACAATTGGACAAACTAGAAGCAAGCAAGGCAGCCAATGAGGCTGAAGCCAAACAGGTAGAGCCTCAGAAAGACACCATTCAGTTCGACGATTTCACCAAACTCGATATGCGGGTAGGAACCATTTTGGAAGCTGAAAAAATGCCCAAGACCAAAAAACTGATGGTGCTAAAAGTAGACACAGGTATCGACGTGCGTACTATTGTTTCAGGTATTGCCGAGAGTTTCTCTGCGGAGGAAATCGTTGGTAAAAAAGTAACCGTATTGGTAAACTTAGCTCCCAGACCCCTGCGTGGTGTGGAAAGCCAAGGGATGATCTTAATGACCGAAACCCCCGAAGGGAAATTGGTCTTTGTAAACCCCGACGAAGATGGAGTGGATAATGGGGGTACCATTAACTAATCATGGTTATTTCATTCAATAAAATATATTTCCTTTTTAGCTTTAGCCTTATTTCATTGGCTTGTTTTGGACAAACTGAAATTTCGAAATTTGAGCATGTAAAAAATACCGATTTCGATATCCTTTATGGTTTCGGAATTAGTAATGAAGCTAAATCTGAAACAGGCATTTTTTTAATCGACCACAAGCAAATACATGCTTATGCCTTGGATGAAAAATTTGAAGTTTTTCGAAAAATCGAATTGACAAAAACAGACAGGGAATACAAAAACATCATAGGGCAAATAGCTAATGATAAAGGGTATACTTTATTTTTTGAGAATGCAAGAAAAAACAGAATCCCCTACGTGACATTCGACTTTGAAAAGGGGTTTTTCTCAGAAAAAAGTTCTGTTCCGATCGAATTGAAAGGGAAGGATATTCTTAGCACTTTTACAGATAATGACACCTTGTATCTCCTTAGTTTGGATACAAAAAAAGGAGCTTTGTATCTCAATTATGGTGGAACGAACGGGTTTTCGGAAAAGGAGTTCGACCTTACTTCCTTTGATTTTTTAAACCGCCAAGGAAAGACTATGCTATTCCACAAACGCCTTAATAAGGTGGGGTATAAATTAAGGGCTATGAATTTGGATCAATCCAATTACCCAATTATGTTATCCGAAAATGCAGCAGTTTTTAAAATGTACCGGGACAAAAAAATTTTAAATCTGGTACTTGACAATAACCCCAATTTCACCCAAATCCTTACCATAGATATTCAGAGCCTAACAATTAATTTCCAAAAGATAGAAAAACCCCATATTGAAAAAGGAATTACAAGGCCTATGTCTAATTCACATCTAAGTAAAAACCTGCTTTCTCAAATTGTTGTGGAAAATGACTCTCTAAAAATAAATATTAAGGATATTGTAGAAAATCAAATGCTTTTTCAAACCTCAATGGCGAATAATAGTATTGATAATCAGCCCTCTAAATTCTATCAGAAAAAATCTTGGAAAGAGAATAATAAAGAAATCAATAAATCTCAGTTTTTCAGAAAATTAAACAACAATCACAACCCAAGCATTGTATTGAATGAAGATAATGGTTTTTATTTTCTAAGTTTTGGAGGTTGGGATTCGAGAGACAAAACAGAACTAGATCCCGCGCTAACACCATTGTTTATGTTTGGGGCTGTGGGTGGTCTTTTTGCTGCAATCATATCGGAAAGCTTTAATGCGGGTATGACCTCTTATAACACTTATTTTACTGGAAAAACCATCTTTACCAATAAAACCCTTAATAAGAATTTTAAGGTTGAAAATGAGACCATTGATTTTAATCATATTTTTAAACAAATCGATTCTGTTATAGAGACACAAGATAATGGTGCCCCAATGCTCCTTTTTAAGCATAATAATGAAGATATACTAGGCATTTGGAGTTCTAAAGACGAAACCATGTCCCTAATTAAACTTTGACCCCTGATTCATTGCTCAAGATAGCCTACCATCCTATTTTTAAGCACAACCTCCCATTGGGACACCGTTTTCCCATGTCCAAATACGAACTCCTTCACCAACAACTTTTGTTGGAGGGTACCTGTAACGAAGAAAATTTCTTTGTTCCCCAACCCGTGGAGTACGAACACATTAAAGCAGTCCATACTCCCGATTACATTGCTTCGTTACGCAATCTCACCCTACCCAAAAAAGACATTCGAAAGATAGGGTTCCCACTATCCGAAAAGTTGGTCGAACGGGAAGAATTCATTACACAAGGCACGGTGGAAGGTTCGGAATATGCGCTAGAAAACGGAATAGCTATGAACATAGCAGGTGGTACCCATCATGCCTATACCGATCATGGGGAAGCGTTCTGTTTGTACAACGATCAAGCCGTGGCAGCCAAATACCTATTAAATAAAGGGAAAGTACAGAAAATCCTAATGGTAGATCTGGATGTACACCAAGGTAATGGCACGGCTGAAATTTTTAAAAATGAACCGCGGGTCTTTACCTTTTCCATACACGGAGGCAAGAACTACCCGTTCAAAAAAGAGGTGAGTGATATGGACATAGGTTTGGAAGATGGAACAGATGATACCCAATACCTGACTGTTTTAAAAGAGACACTACCTAACCTTATCACGATCGAAAAGCCCGATTTTATTTTTTATTTAAGTGGGGTAGATATACTGAAAACCGATAAATTGGGTAGACTGGCGTGTACTTTGGAAGGTTGCAAGGAACGCGACCGATTTGTACTGCAAACTTGTAAGGATTTAAGCATTCCTCTGCAAGTAAGTATGGGCGGTGGTTACTCACCTGACATAAAGATCATTATAGAGGCCCATGCAAATACCTATCGGGTAGCTCAATCGGTTTTTTTCTGACAATACTGCCGTCGATCTATATTTGGATTAATTTTTGTGCTTTCATTATCTCATGCAAAAGAAATTACTCCTTTTAGTTCTTTTCCTATGTACTGCATTGCCCGTATTTGGGCAGCTTACACCTATTCAAAACGAAAAGCTAGCCACACTTTTGGAGAAAAGGATAAATGCTTTAAGAACGGATCTGGGAAAAACTCCATTAAAAAGAGATATAAGCCTGGCTAAGGCAGCACAGCTCCATTCCGATTATATGGCAAAAAAGGGGATATTATCACACAAAGAACAGGTAAAAGGCTTTGAAACTCCATACGATCGGGTTTCCCACTTTAATACCGATTTTGGCACAATAGGGGAAAATGTACTTTACTCAAAACCTACCCGAGGGGTTTTAAACGACAAGGTTCTGGAAAAGCTGGCTTTCGAAATGTTCCGTGCCTGGAAAGACTCCCCAGGGCACTATGCTAATATGATATCCAGTGAATACAGTTATGGTGATTTTGGTTTTACCTACGATCCAAAGTCGAAGCGTATATATGCCACCCAGGTTTTTGGAAGTGAGGTTATAAAAATTCCAGGACAATTCTCCCCCAATGCATTTGGCATTTTAAAGAATGATTCAAAATGCAATAACTTATTGTACAACAAGAAAAACCTTATTGCCGACCTAGGAAACCAGATTTCCATTGTGGGGAATGCCATTTATTTTAAGTATTACAGTATTCATGGTTTAAAAAAAATTATATCTGAGGAAAAAGACGGTCTTGCTATAGACATTGTATTAAACTCTCAACTAGCTTGCGGTAAACCCAATGAACTAGATTCGTCACCCATTCACGATGGTGTTATGCTTGCCCCGATATACCGTGATGCCCTTTTTGCTGCAAATGAAGCTGAAGGGGATTTTCGGTTTATTGCAAAAATTGGAAGTATTCCTGAAAGTTTTGTAGGCAAAGAATTTTCGCTTAACCTTATTTTCATAAAGGAAGGATTAAAATGCAGCTACAACACCCCTGTGAGTATTCCGCAAAAGGAGTACAACCTAAAATCGATAGAACCCATCCTATTTCGTCCTAAAAGGCAACTTGTAACCGAAGGGATTAAAGAGGTAACCGAGGTACTGTTTAATTTTGAAAGTGGTAAGGTGATCCCTATAAACCAACCAAAATTGAATCCCAATACTTCCGTATACAGCATCGAAATTAACAGTTATACTTCGGTAGATGGCCCGTTAAAAACAAATATCCATTTACAGAATGAACGGGCGGCATATATTAAGGATTACGTAACGAAAAAACTAAAAACTCCCAACGGAAAAATAGTTATCCAAGCAAAGGAAAATTGGGATCTATTCGACTATCAATTGGAAATTAGGGGACTTGAAGATGTGCGGGTACTTTCCAAACCCGAAATCAAGAAATACCTTCTCAAGAATGGTAACGACTGGGAAACCGAATTACAAGAACAAAGAAGGTCCAAGGCAATCCTTTATGAAAACGGTACGTGGTCAAGTGATTCCCCTTTGGCCCCTAGATACAACCTTACCCATGCACTAATTGTTAATGATAATGATTTAATCAATCTTGCGTTAGCCAAAATTTATGACGATACTATTTTTTATGATCTATTGGAACAAGATCCTATTTTCGATAGGTTCTTAACCAATGATAAAATTGTCCAGAATGTTGCAGCCTTACTCATAAAAAACATTCACTTTTATGAGTTGGATAAAGTAACCTATTTCGTAAGAAATTGGTTGCTAAAAGCAGATCTCCTAACCCAAGACGCTCAAAAAAACCTACTCAATCTATACGCCATTACCAGTAAAAAAATGCTTCGTAATTGGGACACCAATAGCACCGACCTATCCAAGGTATTACACCCCAAAAAGGTGCAGCCATTGTTCGAGCATTACAAATCGGGGGAAACAGTTAACCCTTTGTTTTTAAACTACCACATGTCCTGTCTTTATTATTATGGCAGAACCAACGAAGATCAAGGTATCCATGAGTCTTTTACCTTTGTAACCAATTATTACAGAAAAGCATCCCTAACCTTAGAAGATGATATTGCCTTGGCACTTTTCTTCAATAGCTGGAGCGTATATCCTTATACCATCGATCTTCTAGAAAAAGAATATCGCAAGAAAAAGTACAATGAAGAATCCTTGTTCATCTTAGCACAAACGATCAACGCATATCCCTATGGAATGGATAAGGATGATATGTTAAATGTGTTTAAAAAAGCCATCTCCATGAATAAGAAAAGGTGGTGCGAATGGATGAAAAAAGATATTCAAAACCTGAGGGACACTAAAATCAAGAATCTATATTGCAAGACCTGTAATTAATATAGTTCTGCCAATAAAACAAATTGGTTTCCACTATAAATTCTGAATAAACGCCTTTAAGGACTGTCCTTTGGGAATGTCCATTTTCTTACGTAGGTTGTATCTGTAATTATCCACACTGGCAGGGCTAATATTAAGCTGAACCCCAATCTGCTTAGAGGTCTGTCCCAAACGGAGCATGATTGCCACTTTCTTTTCCTTGGCAGAAAGGTTGGGGTACAATTGCTCGATTTTGGCTCCAAAAGAGTCAGTGGTTTCATCGATGGTTTGGTATAACTGTACCTTTTCTTTGTTCTGCTCTATATCGCTATTAATGAAATGAAGGGCATCGTTCACCATCTCGCGGTAGGTTTCGTTGGTTACCTTTATCCCCCGTAGTTTCGATTTAATCTTCTCCAGTAATTCATTCTTTTCAGAAATGTGGATGGCAAACTCGGTAATCTGTTTGTTTTTAAATCGCATCTCGGTATCCAAAGCTGCTTTCTTCAGCTTTAGTACTTCCTGCTTGGATTTTAAAGCGGCACGTCGGGTTACATTCAACTTTCGTTCCCTGAAAAACAGGAAGACCGCAAAGAGAATGAGCATAATGGCAATACCCACGGTAAATAGCTGTCGGGTCTTGATACTTTTCTTTTCAGAATTGGCCAACTGCAATCGGGTTTCGGTATTATCAAGTTCGGCCACTACCTGATTGTAATTTTGTTCTACCCTAAGAACGTTAAGCCTATCGTTCTGAATCTTTTGCTGAAGGGTGTCCTTTAGGGCCGTGAACTTTTCATAATACTGTAGTCCACTTTCGTAATCCCCTATTTTTTTGAAGAGATTGAAAAGCCCTGAGTATACATCCAGTTCGGATTGCCTGAATTTTTTAAGCTCTTCACTTTCGAGGGCTTTTTGCAAAACAGCGATTCCGCCACTTATGTTATTTTCTTTTTCCAGTATTTTGGATTCCAGAAGGGCAATGCTGGGTTCAAAGTTGGGAATGACCCATTCCGAAGTATACATTTTGGCCGAGTCCAGATAGGCTCGCGACTTGTTAAGTTCCAAAGTAGCATTGTGAACATAGACCAAATCGGTATAGGCTTCTATAATCGCATACGTGTCTTCCAGTTCCTTGCTTAACTCCAACGACTTCTTCAGTTCCTCTTTTGCTTTTTGATGCATCCCACGACTTCGGTACAGGAACCCACGATTACTGGCAACGTTCATTAAGCCTCCTTCGTTATCTATGTTTTCGAACACCATATTGGCGCTATCCAAATGTTTCTCAGCCAATTCGTATTCGCCTTGGGAATTAAAGATAATCCCCAACATATTGTGGTTGTCGCCTATGTAGTAATTGCTTTCTGCTTCTTTTGCTTTTTCCAGCGCTGTGTATGCATACTTTGCTGCTGTTTCGTACGACTCAATATTATAGTAAACCACAGAGAGGTCATTGTAGTTTTCCATTAAATATTCATGAGTCTCTTCGTCCTTTTCTGCTTTTTCCAAAAAGCTATTGGCCAAAAGGATGTTTTCCAAAGCCAGATCCATCTTTTCGTAATTGTTGTATACGATTCCCTCTATACTATAGGCCCATCCTAAATTGGCAAAGTGTCTTGGATCTGTTTTTTGAGCATAGGTATGGGTACTGTCTATATAAGTCAATGCGGTATCGTAATCATCTATATAAATACCCACCAATGCCAATTGCACATAAGACTTTGCAATTCGCAAGCTATCATTACGGAGACGGGAAAGATTTAATGCACTTTTAAGGTAATGGTATGCACTATCGTTTTCTTCGGCATAATACAATTCTCCCAAATCATGAAGGATATCTACTTTGTCAATATCAGAAACTTCATTATTATTGAGTTCAAATTGTAGGTTCTTTTTAGATTGTGCAATCTCCAGACTGTCTTCTTCTTGTGAGAATCCTATAAAAAAACAAAAACACGTAAGCAGCCCTAAAAGTGATTTTCTCATATCTTCTAATAAAATCACTCAAAATTAAGCCGTAATCTCATAAAAACACGGTGATTTATATCATATTTTTCTCATAACGGATGAGAAATGCCATAATAACGGCTACTTTTACACCGTTGATTAGTAGATAGATTTTTTATAGTACACTTAACCTACAACCTACCTACTTTATTAATTGCTATGAAATGGACCGCTAAAAGTTGAGGCTTTTGGCGGTTTTTTAATTAAAAAAGGCTCCCGAGGGAGCCTTTTGGTCTTTATTTACTTGTGGTAAATATTTCCTTCAACTGCTTTACCATACCACCGTTACCGCTAACGGTAATCTCACCGATCTTTTCGGCGATCTTTTCTACATATTCCATCTCCTTCAATTTGTAAAGCATTTCGTTATCTTCCATCAATTTGGCCGTGTTTAACAAGCTTCTTGTAGAAGCCGTTTCTTCACGACGTGTAATGACATTGGCTTGTGCTTGTTTTTGCGCCACCAATACCCGGTTCATGATTTCTTTCATTTCCCCGGTCAAGATCACGTCACGGATTCCGCAGTTTAAAACGGTTACCCCCAACTTTTTTGCGGCTGTCTTTGTGTCCTCAAAAACAGCTTTCGCAATAGTTTCCTTGTTTTCCAACAATTCGTCCAAAGTGTAGGTTCCCACGTAGCTACGCAATGCCAATTGCATGGCAACGTACAATTGCTTCTCGTAATCCTTGTTTTCCAAAACAGCCTTTTCAATATCCATTACTTTGTACTGTGCGTAAAAGTTAATACGGATGGCTGCCTTGTCTTTGGTCAACAATTCTTGTCCAGAAACCTCCAATTGTAATTGACGCAAGTCTACTTTCGCAATCTTAATGGAAGTATCGTTTCTCCAGAATCGGTAGGTTCCCCCCACCAAGGTTTTTACATACACGTCGTCCACCAACAAGACCGCTTTTTCGTATGCGGCTACTTCGAATACACGAACGTACTTGGCCACTTCATACTTGGTCAATATAGCCTTATCGATTTTTTCTGTAATGTAAATCTTGCTTAAATCGGCACGGGTAAAGGTGTAATCTACCAAGCCTTTCCAGAAAACATAACGCCCAGCGGTAAGTGCTTGCAAGTATTTACCATTCTTAAACACGATCACCAACTCGTTATCCAATACGTCGATCACGTGCCACATGCTTGCCAATTCCTCATCTTTAAGCAAAATCTCCAATGCTACCGTACCGGCCTGAAAAGGTATGTTGAGTTTGTACTTGATTACAGACTCATTTAAGCCCAACCAGTAAACCCCTTCGGTCAATACGCGTTTGTAATCTCCTTTTCTGAAGACCAAACCTACTTGTCCTGCATTAATTCGAACTCTTTTCATGGTTCTCAAAATTTATGTCTGCCAACTGGCAAACGGTTACACATATATAGATCGATCGTATTCGTAACGGGAATACCATCATTTCTCCTTTTTATATACCCTCCTGGGCATTTAACCCTAGCTTAGCGAGTAAAAGCAAAAAGGGATTCATCATCCCAAAGGGACGGAACTTCAATTTTTGAAACACAACCCGCGACAGGTTTTTCAGGGTCCGAGAAAGGAAATCTCCGCACAAGACGGATTGTTGCTATTCTGGGAACCGTTAAAAAAGCTATGGCTTTGTACGATTCAACAAATCAAAATTCAAAGAACATTTAGGACTCGTGTGTTCATTCCTAAGAAATCCTTCACAGATGTACCCCCAATTGCTTTTGGTTTCCTTTAGCCTGGAAAAAGGCGTGGTCTTTTTTACAAGTTAACCTTCTTGATTGTTCGTGAATTTACAGTTCACATCCTACAGCCAAATTGTAGTGCTCTGCCAGTTGAGCTACATTAGTCATAATCTAATGACCGGATTCGAACCGGCAACACCTAAGCATCGTTTACAGATTTTGAGCCTGTTGCATTTCCATTCTGCCATCCTTAAAAAAGGAGCGGGATTCGAACCCGCGAAACGATTGACAGCTGTTTTTGGATCCCAGCTAAACCTCCAAGTCAAGTTGAACATCACACGGCCATACCCTTCGGCAACCGATCATGCAATGGTGCTATACAGAAACACGCAACAAGACCTGCTTGGTGTGAAACAGACAGGATTTGAACCTGTATCTTCGGAGCTTCAATCCGACGCATAGACCTACTTTGCTACTGTTCCTTTGTATATCCGACAGGATTCGAACCTGTACCTCAAGATTCAAAGTCTTGAATGCTACCCTTACACTACGGATCTATGTGCCCCTTATCAGATTCGAACTGATACTCCCCAAATGGGGCAGACTGGCTCTAAATGCGCTTCCCTACTCTCGATCCTGTCGGTTTCGGTGCCTCTGCAAATTCTATTCATTGGTAGGCTTGCCGCCAACAACATCTTCCAGTCACTCCGTGGTCACGATTAAAACTTTTACCACAGCACTTCCCTTTATGCTAAAGGGGCTTAGCAGTATCGATGGGACTCTCCTCGTCCAGCTCGGGATAAACTTCTCGCCCCATCCTGCTTCGCAGTATCGATGGGACTCGAACCCATACCCGCCCGGGAGACAACCGGGTGCTCTAGCCTTTGAGCTACGATACTTTGTCTTGGGAAAGGCAGGACTTTTGGTCCTGCCAGGCCAATGGCCTGCACCAGTCCCTCCCACTGGTGCTTTCCCATAGCCCATCCATTACTTGTTTTTCTTGGATTGACTTTTTTTCTCCTTTCTTTTTTTATTCTTCTTTT
This sequence comes from Flavobacteriaceae bacterium, assembly GCA_028281065.1. Taxonomy (GTDB): domain Bacteria; phylum Bacteroidota; class Bacteroidia; order Flavobacteriales; family Flavobacteriaceae; genus Aureisphaera. The sequence continues at coordinate 19,488 of JANQKN010000121.1, forward strand.
TGTCCTTGCGCGAGGAACGCTTGTTCTTCACCCTACTTATTTCACCGTTTACGAAGTTTATAAACTGGGTGTTTCCTCCCTCTTTCTTAGCTACTTTATAAGCCTTTAATGCAGCTTTAAGTACATGTTGGCTTTCCAATAGCTGTCCTTGAAGAAGCCGTAACAATGGTTTATCGGTTCCCTTTACGGTAAGTGCGAATTCCAAAAGCCGTTGGGCTTCGGGATAGTCCTCATTACGCATCAACACGCAGATATAATCCGGGTATATTTTGGGCATGTCCATATCGATGCCCATCAACCTTTCGAAATACCCTTTGGCCGTTTCGTAATCCCTTAACTGAAAAGCATACACCTGAGCCATCAGGTAGAGCGCCTCCGTACTGTCGGCATCGTAGGAAAGGGCATAGTTTAATACCTCTACGGTTTCCTCCAAACTGTAAGGATAGGCATCCAGTGCCTTGAACAAATAGATGTTATGGGTATTTTCCATTACGTTTTGTTTTAAAATTGTTTTTATAGCCTTTTTTGAAGGCTTTTTACCAACCGTAACGGAAATCGGGATGTCTTATGGGGACATAAAAAAATCCGAAACGGTATCTACTGCTTCGGATTTTCTCATAGAAGTAAATTAGTTTCTATCTAAAATCGCGAAGCCATTCCTTTTGTGCAAAATCCACCAAACTTACTGGGTGTGTATAGCTCTTAAATAGCATAGCGTTTTGTATTATGTTAAACTTAAAAAATATCATTTGCCTTTGTTTTCAAATGCGGTGCAAAGATGAAACGTTTTTTTAAAATTCCAAATAAAAATTTGACATGAATATCCCTGTCCGAAATCTTCGGAGTTTCACTCATTTTTGCAATCGGTTTACGATCAGTTTATTACCGGTCAATGAGCTTTGGTTTTATGTTATCGCACCACGTTTATTTTCATTCAAAAAAATTCATAAAAAAAGCGCCCAAATGGTTGGACGCTCTGCTGTATATATCGATTTTAGATTATTCTTCCATCAAAAATATGTACATAACGCCCTGTCCCGTGTCCAGATATCCTCTGTAAAACGGTATTGTGATAGGCTCATATTCCCTATCGGACATTTATGTACTGCTAATCTGATCATTTGAGTGCAAATATGCACGGAAGTATTTAAATTTACAAATAGATTTCCCCCAGTTTGTAAGTTTCTCATAAGATAACGACACATTTTCTATGCGAAATAGGTTTACTGAATTCTCTACGGGGGCTTTCCTAACCATTGGGGACGAAAATTTGTTGAACGAATTTCGGACTTCCAAAGAGCTAGGACATTTTTCCTTTATATGGACCCAAGATACCGAAGCCGTCTTTGTTATAGATGGAATCCCTACCACCGTTGCTCCTAATAGCATTGTCTCTCTTACCCCCATACAGCACTTGCAATATGTAGAAGGTGAAAATCTAAGGGTATATGAGTTTAACAGGGAGTTTTATTGTATAAAAGACCATGACAAAGAAGTAAGCTGTGTGGGATTGTTGTTTTATGGAAACGAACATATCCCCATTATTTCCCTCACGGAACCAGAGCAGGAGAAGTATGCCTTATTGCATCAGATTTTTCTGGATGAATTGGAAACCACAGATACCATCCAGGCAGAAATGCTGCGTATGCTTTTGGCCCGTTTTATTATTAAGACCACCCGACTGTTAAAACAAAACGGAGCTACACAAAACCTCTATGAAAGCAAGATAGAACTCCTACGTAAATTCAATCTATTGGTAGATACCCACTTTAAAAAGGAGCACAGTGTTGCCTTTTATGCAGAGCTCTTGCACAAATCGCCCAAGACCTTATCCAATTCCTTCGGAAAGTTGGATAAAAGCCCATTAAAGATCATCCACGATAGGATCATTTTGGAAGCCAAACGACTTTTGCGATATACCGATAAGTCGGCCAAGCAAATCGCATATGAGGTTGGTTTCGACGATGCTTCGCACCTCAGTAGACTTTTCAAAAAACAAACGGGCACGTCTCCTTCACAGTTCAAAAAAGAAGCAGCTTTAGCAACAAGGGAAATTTAGACAACCCTTCGGGAAATACCTTCATTTCTTTGCCCTATTAAGGATTGCATCTTTGTACTGTTCAATACAAACAAGTACAAAAGATGAAAACAGCACATAAATCCTTATTCAATCTAATTGAAATTTTCAGAAACGGAAAAAGGAAAGCATTCGATCGATTGCTACCCAAAACCCATTGCGAGCAAAAATCTCTACACGATTACTATTGCGATGCTGAAAGACCATTTATTACCACAAAGGAATAATTGACAACCCTTCGGGAAAAACCACTATGGTTTGCCCCTAAAATGTGACGGATCTTTGTACCATAAAATTTAAAGTTTAATTCCATCGACCCGAAGTCGATACAAAAAATAAAAACAATGAGCACAATTAATGTCCCAGTAAGAGAAGACGTAAGTGAAAACAATCAAGCTATTTTCGATAACCTAAAAGGAAAGTTAGGGTTTGTTCCCAATCTATATGCCACCTATGCACATAGTGATACCGCTTTGGAAAACTACCTTAATTTTTCAGGTGCCAAAACCTCTTTGAGCGCCAAAGAGCGTGAAGTTGTAAACCTTGCCGTAAGTGAAGTGAACAACTGTCTATACTGTTTAAGCGCGCACACAACCATAGGAAAAATGAACGGCTTTACCGATGAGCAGATTTTGGAACTACGAGCTGGACAGGCTCCTTTCGACTCTAAATTGGATGCCTTAGCTAGATTATCCAGAAACCTAACCCAAAACCGAGGACGTGCCGATCAAGATATTATCGACAATTTCTTGAGCGAAGGGTACAGCAAAGGAAACCTTATCGACACCATCGTACAGGTAGGCGAAAAGACCATTTCCAATTACATTCACAGTGCTACCCAAGTGCCTATCGATTTCCCAGTAGCCCAACCTTTGGAACCCGCTACTGTTTAAATAAATAATCTAAATAACTTTTTAAATCATATTGAAATGAAAAAATTAATTGCCATCGTAATGATTGTGTTTGCTTTTAGCGCAAACACCTATGCACAGGACAAAATGATGTCCAAAGATGTAAAAACTGTTTCCTTGGAACAGACACCTGGTGAGTTTACCCAGAAAGGGCTTACTCTAAGTGAAGGAACCTATGTGTTCGAAATTTCGAACCACCAAGCCGGAACCGACGTAGGATTTGTATTGGTTCCTCAAGGAAAGGATGCTTCCAAACCAGAAAACCACATTAAAGCTGCCTATGTAACCCAGGTAGTAAAAGAAGGAAAAATCGAGACTTCTAATGAAGTGAAATTAACGAAAGGAACGTATACATATTTTTGTCCCTTGAACAAAACTCCTCAGTATACCCTAACTGTAAAATAGTGAATCCTTTCGCGTTTTTGAGTTGAAGAAGCCTGGCCTTGTGCTGGGCTTCTTTATTTATTCGGGTAAGTAATCCCCCATTAAATTCCAATCCATGGCATTGCCCCATCCCTGCCCATGATCGCTGATGTTCTTAATCTTGTGTCCTTCTCCAATATAATAATCGCCAAAGGCCAACAACGCCAAAACAGTCCCAGGACGCAAATGCTCACTGGCCCAACTCAAAGGGGTGTTTCCATGGGCATCCTTGGCTTCTTTGTCGGCACCATGTTCTATTAAAAATTGAATGGTTTCCTCGTTAGCATAGGCCGCAGCCCTATGAAGTGGGGTTTCACCTTTGGTTCGTACATCCCTCATAAATGCCCCTGTTTCCATATCGGGCAGAGTTTTAGCATTTACATTGGCTCCTTTTTCCACCAATAGTTTTACTACATAAAAATAATAAGGCCGTCCTGCCTTGGCCAAAGCATTGTGCAGCGGGGTTTCTTGCGTTTTATCTACATGACAGTTTACATCGGCTCCTTTGGAAATTAAAAAATCACATACTTTCCAATGCCCAAAAAAAGCAGCATGCCCCAATTCTGCATTAAGGTCGATACTCTCCAACGAACCTCCACGTTCCAGCACCCATCTCAAACCAGTTACATCGTTGTAATACACTAGCCATTGAAGGGGTTTTATAGCTCCCTTGTTCAACCATTCTTTCCAATCGGGAACTTTCATCAGTTCCACAATGAAATCGGTCCTTCCCCGGGCGATATGATCCAGTATTCTTTCTACTTCCATCGGTCGCTCTTTACAATAATTTCTCTTAAAGCATCCTTGTCCACATCTTCCAGCTTTTTGATGTAGAGGCATCCTTTTCCTGCTTTGTAGGGTCCCAATCGCTCCAACAGTTCCTGTTCTTCGTTAATATCGTACATAACATACACGGTAAGATGTGCCTTCCCGGGGGAAAACCCTACGTTGAACCATTCGAACTCATCACCATTCTTTCTCTGATAGCTATACTTACCAAACCCAATAATACTCACTCCCCATATTTTGGGTTCTTTGCCTGTTACCTCCTTCATTATCTGCAACAATTCCCTACTATCGGCCTGTCGCCTTTTGTTGGCTATGGCATCGATAAAATCGGGAACACTTTTATCGGTTTCGGCGTTCACCAATGTTTTCTTTTTACTCATAGTCACAAAGTTAAGGGATTTTGCGGCTATCGGCTCATACGTTCACAAAATGCTTTTCCAAGAAGGTCTTTAATAGTTGTCCGAAGGTTTCGGGATGTTCTATCATGGGTACATGCCCACATTTATCGATAAAAACCAATTCGGAATTTTCGATCAATTCATGAAATTCCAAAGCAAGGTTTTTGGGAGTCATTTTATCGTTCTCACCCCAAATGAGCAAGGTAGGTATCTTAATTTTCCGAAGCTCATCCCTTAAATGATGTTTGGTGCCAGATCGACCAAAGCGTATCACCCGTATGGCTTTTATGGGGTTCCTGATTAATTTATAGACACGATCCACCAGTTCTTTATCGGCAAACTTTGGATCGTAGAAGGTCATCTCTACATTCTTCTTTATAAAGCTGTAATCGTTCCTTTTAAAAAACCGCTCCCTATGCGTTTTCAACGAACTGGGTAGGGTGAGCCCCGAGCTTCCCGCCAGGACCATGGCTTTGAAACGCTCTGGATATCTATGGGCCAATAAAATAACGGGGGATCCTCCTAAAGAGTTTCCGATTAGGGTACATTCCTGAATCCCCTTATAATCCAAAAAATCCAAAATAAAATCTGCCAGCCCGAATATGGACGTTTCATACTTGGATCGAGAATAGAGCGGCAACAACGGAATTAACACACGGTATTTTTCTGAAAAGGCTTTTGAAACAAACTCCCAATTATTGATGGTTCCAAACAGGCCATGAATAAACACCAGGGTTTCCCCCGATCCATAATCTACATACGTAAATCCCTTCTCCTTTTTCAAAAGGGTGTTTGAAAAATCGATCATATAACTTTCAAAAATTGGGCAGGGGAGTATAGCTAAGTTACGAATATCCTTTGCCAATTAAAAAAGCCCAGCATTACTGCTACACCCACTCTTAACCAAATGTTCATTTTTCCCTTGCAATGCCCCATGCATTCATGCTAATGTGTCTCTTTTCAAGAATTAGAACAAACTCGATGAAAATGAATGCATTGTAGGGTTTAAATTCGTTTTACCGAACTTTAACAACTACATTTATGAATCCCGAATACGAATTCCTTGTGGACCCAGGAGCCTTACATTCTAGCCTCACTCCATATGTAATTCACTTTTTTGTTGCGCTATTTCAATTTCTCATCGCCTTGTATGGTTTTCGGGCAAGCAGGCATTACCTTTTTAAAAGCCGATCCCGAAGAATGCCTTCACAATTAACCGAAGACATTCCCTTTATGAAATATGCTCAACCACTGGGATTGACCTTCTTAATTCTGGCTTTCTTTGTTATTGCTCCCACACTATTGGGATGGCATTTAATTTTTTCGGCCACAGGAATGCTCGGGTTATTAGTGCTTTGGTTTATTATTAAAAGACCTTCTCAAAAAAAGACCGTTTTGGAGCGTATAAACATACCATTACTTGTACTCCTTTGTATGGTGTTTATGATTTGGGAAGGACAGGATCCTGCCCAGCTATCTACCCGTATCTGTTTCAAAGCTTTGAAATGGAGAACTTACGAGCGCGTGTGGCAAGACATTCATGACGAACAAGCTCCCAAAGTGGGTGATCTAGCTCCGGATTTTGAATTGATGAGTGCAGATCTGCAAGACACCCTCCGTCTTTCAGAATTTAGAAACAAAAAACCAGTGGCTCTGATCTTTGGAAGTCAGACGTGCCCTCCCCATTCAGACGGAACTGTTCGTATTTCCGATCTCTACAAGAACTATAGCGACCAAGTGGAATTTGTACCTGTGTATCTTCAGGAAGCCCATCCCATCGATAAGTGGTGGCTAGGCGAGAGTAAAACTCAACAAGCCATTTTTCGCTCCAGTGGAACCCTCGCCCTAATGCACCGTGATGAGCCTTTAACCATGAAAGATCGTAAAAGAGTAGCAGCATCTTATGCCAAAGACCTCTTTAAAAACGAAATTCCTGTCTATGTTGATACCATGGACAATCTCGTAGGCGAACTCTATGCCGCCAAACCTACACGTATCTATTTATTGGATACAGAAGGGAAGGTGGTGTACAACCCAGGGTTCGGCCCTGTTTCGTTTAACGCAGAGCGTTTGGCGGAACAAATTGAAGCATTGCTCTCTAAGTAGCAGTGCAATACTCCTCAATAAGGCGAATCCCTTTTTTGGGATTCGCTTTTTTTATTTTTAAAAAAGAAGCCAACAACCCATCCCAAGATCACTAGAAGGGTTAGCTGGAGATGTCCCTTCATGATTCTATTGCTTAATGATGCGTTTATATACCATTTCCCCATAGTGATCTTTAATCCCCACCAAATACACCCCTGAAAGGAATCCAGAAAGGTCTATATGCGCGTAGTCTTTTCCAACTTCTTGTAATTCTGTTACTTTTCTGCCAGCCAGATCATACACTTCTACTTGCTGGATGGTACTATTGGGAGACATAATGTGAATACTCCCCGAAGTTGGATTCGGGTAGACAGCGATTTTACTGAATTGTTCATTTTCGGTACTCAGGATAGTACTAAAGTGTATTGAGAACCGATTATTGAAAGTTCCCATTTCACTCGAAAAACTATAGGAATCGGCTTTTAGGTCATGAATGGTTTCTGTAGAATGATCTACAAGGTATATCTCTGAAGCTGAAACCTGAGGTCCTTCCAAATCGGCAATGGAAATTTTGTATTCTGTGTCTATATCGATCAGGGTAGAAAAGCCCATGGGCACCACCATGGATGTGTTAAAAGAACCTAAGGTTTGGATGCCCAATGTTTCAGACCCGTTAGGAAGGTGAGTAAAGAGCGAAACTACCGTGGCCAACCTACGGCTGTCGAAACCAGCATCCATTCCTTCAGTTGCATTTTCGTGAAATGCCAATAAAGTTTGTTTTTGCATTCCAAATTCAGCATTAGTTAACTTGAACCAAATACGTTCCTTCTCTTCTTGTAATCGGAGGGTATTATTATTGTCTGTCCTTCGCATGGCATTTGTAAAAGTAGCTGTTCCAGCTCCAGTTGCCTTGATGCCAAATCCTTGGGCCGTTGCTATATAGCCATTGGGGCGGGTATCTGTTCCCGATGGATCAGAAGCAGCTGCAGTTCCTCCAGATAAGTTGTACATGGAAATATCTTCCATAGAGAAGTTCATACTACCTGCACCCGGCAAAGAACTACTTGGAGGCGTTAGGTGTTCCCAAAAATAAACCTCATCTACCATAGCATTAGCAACAATGAAGTCATCGGCTGAAATGGCTGAAGGATAAGGATTGGCCAGTACATTGGGACTGGCATTTTTATTAGCGGCTGGAGTAGGCCCAGGCGTATTTTGAATGACGTTGAAACTTACTTCCCCAGTATTTAAAGTTCCATCATCATAGGTATAGTTAAAAACCCCTCCTGGTTGACCATACCCCGCCTGTGGCCTAACAATATAGCCTTCTCCTGGAGTAATAACCCCACTTACCACTTCGGACCAGAAATCATTATTATCATCTGCAAAATTCTCTGCCCCAGGGAACATAGCTTCTACATCTGGATGGGGAACAAAATTGGCTGTATTTGCCTCCAGAACCAGAAATGCGGTATTCCAAACGCTTTCACGTGTCTCTGTAGTCATAGGACTACCCAAAACCATAAAATCCCTTGAAGCTAGGTTAGGGGTGGTTATATTTACATTTATAGTACCGTTATTTGTAGTTACTGCCAAATCATCGACTTGGACTACACTACCTTCATGGTCTAGGATCAGATTTCCGTCTACGGTAATGTTCCCTTCAACTCTTATATGATCCGAAGCTCCGACCCTTAATCTCACTCCAGCAGAAACAATAAGTTCGCAAGCTTCAAAGCTCCCTTGTACACTTGTATCATAATCATCCTTAATAATGGCCCTGGTTGTTAGGGTAGGTACTGCAGGATCCCATGCCCCTCCAACAAATTCACTGGTATCTGGACAACACCCTCCCGGAATTCCGTTTATGGTAAATTGCGTAAACACCCTTTCTACTCCTGCCCCAGCAATTAACTCATCTTTACAATCGCCATCAACATCTGTAGGTATAATAAACCTAGCGCCATTGGTAAGGTTTGTATCGTCTGAAATGAGTCTATAGGTGAAGTTTTGTGAGCCATCGTTTTCGTACCATACAAAGGTATCCGACCCTAAGATCGCTGTTAAAATATCCAAATCACCATCCTGATCCAGATCATACAATCGAACGAATGTAGGTGAATTAGTATCTATTGGATCATTGTCTACCACATGTAGTGTAAAGTTTTCGCTTCCATCATTTTCCAACCAAAGGACATGATCGCTGGTAAAACTTATACCAGCAATATCCAAGTCACCATCACCGTCAATATCACCCACAGATGCATCGTCTGCACCAAAAGCAGGGTTGGAGGACACAATTCCTTGGGCAATGATATGGGAAGTAAAAGAAGCACTACCATTATTCTCCCACCAAGTAAATGTATGGCCATCGACAGCTGTGGTTACAAGATCCAGATCTCCGTCTTCATCCAGATCAATTACCTGTACTGTTTTTATCGTTTCGGTAAGTGGCGTCGCACCTTGGGCAATCACAATACGGGTAAAGTTTTCATTTCCATTGTTGAGATACACCAATAATGCATCGGCCCATTGTGCCGTTGCAGCTATATCGATATCGCCATCGCCATCCAAATCCCCTGCATTGATTCCAATCGCTTCTTCTGTAAAAGTCATATTGTCATCTACCACATGACGTGTGAAGTTAGCAGCTCCATCATTCTCATACCATAAAAAAGTATCTGTTTGGAACCCAGCGACCAATGCGTCTAAGTCCCCATCTTCGTCCAGATCTACAGCATGAACATTAAATGCCCCTTCGGTATAAGTTGCATCGTCGTCCACAACGGTAAGGGTAAAATTTCCAAAACCGTCATTTACGTATAGGGTTACCCTTCCGTCTATAGGAAACCAGCCCGACGTAGTTACCATTAGATCAATATCACCATCGCCATCCCAGTCCTGAGGTTCCATATCGGTAGGGCCGCTTACGGAGTTTCCGGAATCGAGTATTGTTGGGGTAAATGTAATTTGTGCTACGACCGTACATGACAGCCATACCATTGCTAGGGAGAGTAGTGTTTTTTTCATGATTAGAGAGATTTGGTGGTGCAAAATATGAATAGATCAAGCTCCTTCATTCCTGTAAACACCTGTTATATAGCATTGTCTATAGTTTTGTCTATACTTTTTCAGGAAATTCTTACGATTCGACAAACTCAACCAGTGAGGCTTCTTTCGATAGGTTTATTTTTTTCTTCAATCGATAGCGTGCTGTGAGCACACTATTGGGGGAAATTCCCAACATATTGGCAACTTCACTGGTTTGTAATTGTAGTTTTTCCAAGGCCAACAATCGTTCTTCGGATTTAGTGAGTTGCAGTCCTTTTTTCTTCATTTTCACAAAGAAGTGTGGATACACTTTTACAAATTTTTGTTTGAAGGTATCCCAATCCTCCTCGGTGAGAATTCGTGATGATGAAAGTTCCTGCAGGGTATCGAGTTCCTCATCACTTTGGTTATCGATACTTATGTTAGATCGCTTTAATTCATGCAGAAGGGTTTCGTGTTCCTTGGTTTTCCGAATCAGTTCTTGGGCAAAATCTTGTAGTTCCTGCTTTCTTTGTTCGAATGCCTTGGCCATAGCTTTGCGTTTTTTCCTTCCCAACAGCCATATATAATAGACCACCATCACGGAGAGCAAGACCACTAAAATGAGTACTAAAACCAAGGTTCTACGCTTGCCCAATGCGATTTCCTGTTCTTTTTCCAACAAGGTAATGGCTGTTTTCTGACGGTAGATTTCATTTTCCTTGTGTTCGGATTCAAATTCCGATTGATAGAATAAAAGGGTGTTGGTCTTAATGGTATTTTCAATGGAATCCTTTAGCTGTTCGTGATTTTTAAAATGAATAAAAGCCTGACCATAGTCTTCTTTTGCTTCATAAATTTGAGCCAACAGGTCTTCTACTTCCATCTTTCGGTCTAAACTAAGTTGTTCCGTTCCTTGGATCATATCATTGAGTGTAGACCATGCCTTATTAAGATTTCCCGCTTTTAGGAAAAAACGAACCTTCGTTAAGGCTAAATTGTTCTCGTACACTTTAGAAGCCATAGCCACACGGTTTACGGAATCCGCCTTTTGTAAATGGATACTGGCCTGCTGTAAATCATTGTTTTGAATGTGGAAAGCTGCTAGGTTTTGATAGGCAAAAAGATGCAGTAATTGCTTTGCAGGAGGCGAAACCATGCTGTCTCCGTAACGCAGCGCCAATTGCAGGTGTTTGTTCATATTTTCCCAGTCGCCTATTTCTTCAAAGGCGTCGGACATATAGAGGTAATTCGCGGAAACGGTTTCAAATTCACGTCTTGGCAAGGCCGTTTCGATCACTTTTAAACGTTCTTCATTGGCTTTTTCAATAAAGTTATTCGCATCGTACGTATTGGCTAGGCTGGTTCGCACATAATTGGCATAGGTTTGGTCCTCTCCTTCTTCATACAGGGCGTATGCTTCCTTATATCTTTTTACTGCATTAACGAAATCGCCCGTCTCTGCATAGATCTGTCCAGCGAAATAACGCGCATCTGCCTCGAACAAATGGTCTCCTGTAGCTTTCAGGATAGCTGCAGCCCGTTCGAAGGCTTTAACTGCTTCCTTTAAATCTTCGGCATGAAACAGGGCAGTCCCTTTTTTAGAAAACAAGATTCCCTTGGCTTTCTCACTTATGAAATAACTGGAATCCTTGAAAACTTTATCAATAACATAAAGTGCAGAATCCGAACGACCTTCATGGATTAGGTCTTGAATAATAAAGCGTGCCTTTAGGGCTGCCATGTCATAGTCACCCATGGCCTTGGCCAGTTGAATGCATTCATTAAGATATTGTGTCCGATCCTCATGTTGGGAACGGGCCATGATTTCGGATACACTGTCCAGTATAGCAAGTCGATCTTTATCGCTATGGGATTGATCGAGTTGATACAAAAGGGATTCTACTGGCGCTTGCGATGGTGCTGCACCAAAGAGAATTAACAATAGGGCACAGCTACATAGCTGGAGGAGTCTTTTTGGGGTCATGGTTAATTTTTAAGAATGGATTTCTTACTGCGAATGTATAGTGCCTTCTATATCAAGGAAAACGAACACTGTCCTGATTCTTGAAAGCGAACAATTTGTTGGGAAATATGTGTGTTTTCAAGCTTATTGGGTATAAAAAAACCCCCAAGCTAAGCTTGGGAGTTCCGGTTTAACAACTAAGTACTAACTTCAATCTACTTAAATCAAACCCTTTATTTTTAACTAATCCTTCACCAATCGCAAGATCTTTGTCTTGCCTTTTCCTGTAATCTTAACGATATAGGTAGCTGAATTCAATTCAGAAATATCCAATGCCTTATGTTCCCCTATGCTTTTTAAATCATACTCCCTAACACGCCTTCCCAAAAGATCGAAAAACGTAAGTCGATCCAATTCATGAAGCTGGGGGTTTACAATATTCAGAATATCTGTGGTGGGGATTGGAAAAAGGCGAACACTGGACAAATCGGAAAAGGATGAAACATCCAAGGTTCCCTGTATATCTAACTCGAAGAAGCACGTACTTTCATTTCCAGATTCGTCTGTTGCAAGAATGATAACCGTGTAAGTCCCTTCAGCCAATTGGGTGCCAGGTGGTGGGTCTTGTTCTATATCGGTAAGTGGGTCCGTGCAATTATCGGTAGCTGTGGCTTCACCCAAAGCAAAATAATCGGGCACTTCGAAAAAGGTTCCTATTTCAATTATTTCAATCTGATCTTCTGGGCAGACCAATTCTGGAGCCATTGTATCTTTTACAATAACCTCTGCCAAGCAAGTGCTTATATTTCCGTTTATATCTTCACTGGAAACAGTAACCATAACTGGTATTTCTATGTTCGAACAATCGAATTGATCCACATCCAATTGTACTTCTAGAATACCGCAATTATCGGTGTTCGATGCGATAACATCTTCGGGTGCTAGGATGGCATCCCCGTTTTCATCCAGAAAAATGATGATATCCGAACAAACTAAATCAGGGGCCGTGTCATCCATCACTGTTACTGTTACCGTACAGACGATACTATTACCAGAATTATCGATGGCAGTAACCGTGACATCGTTGTTTCCTAAATGGGAGCAATCGAAAGAACCCATGTCTATTTCTGTTGAAGCTATCCCACAGTTATCGGTTACTTCCTGTATAACATCGCCCGGTGCAATGGTTGCATTTCCCAAATCATCCAATACGACTGTAATATCTTGGCATATCAATTCTGGAAGTGTAGTATCTTCTATTAAAATTTCGGTAGTACACATACTGGAATTACCACTTCCATCCAGAACGGATAAAGTTACTGTTTGCAGCCCTACTTGAGAACAATCGAACGTATTAGGGGCTACATCTACCTCGACAACACCACAATTGTCATAGGAGCCATCGTCCATCATTTCTGGTGTAATAAGAATACTCCCTGAATCGTCCAACGAAAATTTGGGAGGACCTCCGCCTAGCGTAATCGAGTCGAATCGAATGGTGAAATTGTTAAGCTCTCCGTCATCGCCAGAAGTATCATCGTATATTTCCAACACCCAATCCCCTTCTATGGGTTCTCCCATAAAAGTTTCAGAAAAGGTGCCCTCCTCTGGTTCGAAAGTTCCTGTAAACGGAGCCTCGGCCAAGGTAATGTCGGCCCCTCCATCCCGAAAGACCGTATCTGTATAATCTTCTCCAAAATCCCCATTTTCATCACTTAACTCCAATTCGGTTCCGGAAGGAGATATTAATGTAATTTCTATGTCGCCCGTCCAACTATGGGTAATATCCAACGCTACCGTGGTCAATTCATAATCGGTTCCAATAATTCCTGTTTCAGAAATGGTTGCGACGGATGGAATCATAGGCCCCGTGGAGCCAGATTCAGGAATGCTCTGTCCTAAAGGATCGCCCGTCTGTACAATTCTCCCGGTATCGTCTACCGCACAAATAACTGTGGGAGCCAGATTGTCCACCACAGTAGCAATTGCTGTACAGGAATCTGAGTTCATATCAATATCATAGACCGTGAAGGTGACCGTGTTATCGCCCAAATCTTCGCAGGTATACAAAACAGCATCGATGGAGCGAACGGTAATATCGCAATTGTCGGTAGAACCGCCATCGAAGTCGGAAGGTGAAACGTCAACGGTTCCCGAAGCATTCAATTCGAATACTACATCCTGACATACGGCTACGGGATCTTCAGTATCGATAACATTTACCGTAATGTCGAATTCACAGAAAGAGACATTCCCATCGGAATCGGTGGCTTGAAAAACCACGGTTTCTTCGCCCTGTTCCAGAAAAGACCCACTTGGCGGTCCGAGAATTTGTGTAACTGTTGCGGTACCGTCTTCCACATCGGTAGCTGTAGCAGCTGGGAAATTTACAATGGCACCGCATTCCCCAGGGTCGTTATTTACGGTGATATCTGCTGGACATGTAATCTCCGGCACATTGCCCACTACAACATGAGGAATAAACCGAATGGCATCCCCGTCGTTTAGTAAAGGGGTATCAAACGAATATTCGGTAATTATATATCCACTTACCAAACCAATGGTAGCTGAGGCACCTTGATCGAATTCGGAATCGGAAAAGAAAACGTCTTCGTATACAAATACGATCTCATTGCTTCCTTCAAAAAGAACCATTTGAAAAGTTACTGTATCGCCATTATCCAATTCATAATGGGGCATTTCATCCCATTGAATGATGCATCTTCTATTGGGTTCCGTTCCTCGTATTTCGTAATAAACATCTCCTACAGGATCGTCCAAATCATCCCAAAATGCCACGATTCTCGGGCTTATCCCTGATAAATTTATATTATCATGCGATAGGCTTCCGAACGTTCTATCGAACAGAAGTCCTCCGTTATTCCCAATACGGATATCCGTAGAATTTCTATTGCCTAACTGAAAGGTAAAAGGCAGGACGACGTTGTCTTCGCTCTCGTCATGTGCTTCCAAGGCAACCCCTGTGGCCGAAATATCTTCAAACGGTGTGGTGTCGGTATCATCTATGGTATACTGAGCCCATATGCCGGAACAGCATCCCAATAAAGCACAAAACAGGATTAGATTTTTCATAATCGATTGGTTAGGTTAATTACTCTTTAATAAGCTGTTGTACCAACTTTCCGTTCTTTCCTTCGACTACCAGTACGTAGACCGCACTATCCATAAAGGACAAGTCCAGAATTTTTTGTTCGTCCATTCCCGAAAGGCTGTATTCTTGGATACGTCTTCCCAGAAGATCGAAAACCGTTAGGGTTTCCAGTTCAAGATTCAATGGGTTTTGAATCACTATATGATCCTTTGCCGGATTGGGGTAGATTTCTATGCTGGCTAAATCCCCAACATCATTTTGTCCCAAGATTGATTCTACTGTAAGTGTAAAGTCACAGATTGCTGCATTACCAAAGGCATCTTCGGCCGATATTGTTACAGTGTAGTTTCCATCGGGAAGTAAGGTTCCTGCTTCAGGATCTTGATCAATAAGAGTCACAGGATCGGTACAATTGTCTATAGCACTGGCTTCCCCAATGGCAAAATAATCGGGTACTTCGTAGAAAAGATTCCCTGGTCCGGGATCTACGGTCTGATCGGCAGGACAGGTTAATTCTGGAGCCAAATCGTCCACAACGGTTACGGTGGCAAAACAAGTAGCTATATTACCATGTATATCTTCAGAAAATACTTGAACCGTTACTGGAGTGCCTATATCTTCACAATCGAATTCGAAGATATCTACGGCTGTGGTAAATACGCCACAGCTATCGTTATTCGATGCAATTACATCTTCGGGAATAATGGCAGCCGTGCCATTCTCATCCAGAGGCAATGTAATATCTTCACAAACCAATTCTGGAGCTGTATCATCTACAATAGTAACTATGGCTTCACAGGATGCTACGTTTCCATTAACATCGATTAGTGTGAGTGTTACTGTATTGTCCCCAATATGGCTACAATCAAAGGTGTCTATGTCTATGGAAGAATCTGCAATTCCACAATTATCGGTGGAGCCAGCACCAATGTTGGCAGGGGTAATAGTAACCTGCCCAGAAACATCGAGGGAAACCGTGATATCCTGACAAACCGCATTGGGTGGAGTGGTATCCTGTACCGTTACAACAGCAATACAAGAAGCTTCGTTTCCACCGGCATCGGTCACTGTAACCTCAACATTGTTGTCTCCAATGTTGGAACAATCGAAAGTGCTAATATCAATAGATGAGGAAGCTACCCCGCAGTTATCAGTAATGACCCCTACTACATCTACTGCGGTTATGGCGGCGCTTCCCGAATCATCTAAAGAAATTGTAATATTTTGACAAACCACGGTAGGTGGTTCATTGTCTTGAATGGTTACCGTCGCTGTACAAGAAGCCATATTCCCACTGGTATCGGCAACGGTTAATGTTACTGTGTTGTCCCCAATATTCGAACAATCGAAGGTGTCTATGTCCAAATCGTAATTACTAATTCCACAAGCATCCGATGAGCCGGCATCGATATCAGCTGGAGTAATAGTTGCTTGTCCTGAGCCATCCAGTGTTACGGTAATATCTTGACATGTGACTGCTGGGGGTATATCATCTACCACATTTACGGTAACCAAACAAAAGGCTTCGTTTCCACTGGTATCGGTAACAAAAAGGGCAACCTCTATGGGTTCCACGTCGGAACAGTCGAAAGTGTCAATATCTAAAACATAACTGGCGATTCCACAATTATCGGTGGAGCCAGCATCAATGTCTGCAGCGGTAATCGAGGCTTGCCCAGAGGCATCGAGGATAACCGTAATGTCTTGGCATACAACGTTAGGGGGTTCATTGTCTTGAACGGTCACCTCCATGATACAGGAACTCTCATTCCCTGCGGAATCTGCAACGGTCCACGTAACGGTAGTTGTCCCAACAGGATAAACCCCCGATGCATCATTGGTGCCCGTATAATCATTGATAGCCTCCAAGTTTGGAATAAAAGCTGTTAGCTGGAATGTATCCGAGCAGTCACTTATTTCGCCTACATCTTCATCTCCCTCTAGCGTAAAGGTTAAATCTGTACCAAAAGTTGTTATCCAATTGTTCCAAGTTTCCATAGGAACAATAAAGGATCGGAACGTTCCTACACAACGTGAAGTTTCTGGAGCGCATTCAGAAAAAAGGATTGTTCCATCCGGGCCACTCATTACGAAACACTCATCTGGAGAATCGAACTCACCTTCAAAATACACCTCCATGGTAACATCCCCAGTTGTATTGGGAAGTCCCACAATGGTTGTAGGAGTGTCTACCAAGTCATTGCTTACAAAAATCATATCTGTAAGCGGGCCGGTAAATGCAGTTCCTGTATCGCAAATGCCCAAAATATTAGGCGTGGAAACAGAAACATTGGCTTCACAAAGCCCGGGATCTGTGGTGACAATAATATTCTCTGGACATTCCATTAGGGGTGCTTCTGTGTCCGTTACAATAACATCCATACTACACGTGTTGCTATTTCCAAAGGCATCTACGGCTGTCCAGTTTACCGTTGTCGTCCCTACAGGATAACGCCCAGAAGCATCATCGGTTCCGTTAAAATCGTTTGTTATGCTAATCGTGTCGGAGTAGGTTACCTCCATTTGAAAGTAGTTCGTGGAACAGGAACTTAAATCTACATCCGCGTCTGCTTGTAGTGTAAATGTAAGGGCAGGGCCGTATGTAGCTACCAAATCATTCCAAGATGAGGATCCCACGAAAGCAGTTGAACTGTTTTCCGTGCATGCCATTGCATTGCATATATTTGAGTAAGTGACACCATTGGGACCTATAAGTTGAAAACATTCATTAGGCTCATCGAAATCACCAGCAAATCGAGTATTAATTACCACGTTTCCTGAGCCTGGAATTACGGGTCGTACCCCATTAAGTAGCGTAGGTGTATCTGCCAAAGTACCCCCAACAAAATTGAATACAGTCATGGGACCCATAAAAGGGGAGTCACAAAGATCGCTAATAACCGGTGAAGGAATGATAACTTCTGCATCGCATCTTCCCAATTCGGAACTAGCAGCTACAGTGGCCGGACATACAATCTCCGGTGCCTCCACATCATTTACGGTTACAGTAAAGAAGCAAACGTCGCTATTTCCGAAGAGATCGAATCCCTCAAAACCAACTGTTGTAGTTCCTACGGGAAATACACTGCCACTGTCCGGGCCCAAAATCTGAAGTACTTGAGTCGCAGTACAATTATCAACGGCGGTAGCATCAGGGAAGGTAACCACAGCTCCGCAAATCCCAGGATCATTATCCACAACAATATCTGCAGGGCAAGTTACGACTGGCGCCTCGTTATCTTGAACCACAAAATTAAATGAGCAAGTATCTGTATTGCCCGCATCATCTGTGGCAATTACGGTAATCGTATGGCTTCCCCAAGGTAGAGTCGTACCTAAAGGAGGATTAGATGTCACCGTCACTGCGGAACAGGTATCGCTAGCTGTGGGCAAAGCAAAATTAAGTACAGCTTCACAGGTTCCCGCTTCGGTTGGCACAACCACATCCGACGGGCAACTGTCCAATACCGGAGGGTTTAAGTCTAAAACAGTGATATCGAAACTACAGGGGGCTGTATTTCCTGCCTTATCTGTATACTCGAAGGTATTGGTGGTTGTACCCCCGGGAAAGACGCTTCCCCTGGG
>JANQKN010000165.1 GCA_028281065.1 Flavobacteriaceae bacterium
GCAGGTGTAGGCCATTTTGCCCCCATCGAATCGTTGACAGTCTCACAATGGGAGCAGACTATAGCAACCAATTTAACAGGCGCCTTTTTAACGTTGAAGACTTCCTTGCAGGCCTTAAAGGATAGCAAAGGATACTACATCACCATTTCCAGTTTGGCTGGAACCAATTTCTTTGCCAATGGAAGCGCCTATAACGCCAGTAAGTTTGGACTAACGGGGTTTACGCAATCGGTCATGCTGGATCTTAGGCAATACGACGTAAAAGTAACTACTATTATGCCAGGGAGTGTGGCCACCTATTTCAATAATAATGAACCGGGGGAGAAGGATGCTTGGAAGATTCAGATTGAAGATCTAGGGCAGATGGTCGTGGATTTGTTACAGATGCATCCCCGCACCTTACCCACTAAAATAGAGGTAAGGCCCAGTAAGCCGCCTGTTAGATAATTTAGTTTTTGGGAAACTTTTTTTGCTCCTTACAGTGCACGGCCCAATCGACCGCGGAGTCTAAGTCCTTGAATTTTTTGATAGGTGCATTCGAAAATATTTTTTCCAGCACCACACTCATCCAACCCATCTTGTTGTAAGCAACCACAGCAATGCACTTTAGGTGGTGCCTTTCCTTGAAAAATTGCAACCAGTCTTTGGGTTGTACCGAATAGGAGTTGACGCGGTTGGAAATGTAAGCTACTTTTATGTCGGTAGTACCAAAATAGTCATAAACCCCATGGATAACCTGCTCTGCAAGGTCCCAGTTAAAATGAGCTCCTTCGAAGATTTCCCCAATAACGTATTCTTCAAAAATGTAAAATTCCCCAAACCTGAAAGTCAACTTTTTTAAAAAATGCTCCCGGTATTTGGAATTTTCTACGCGTGTGGGGGTAATGAACTCGTTCATGCCCATGAAGTTACTATTTTTTCGGGTACTTTCAAATAAAAAACGGTTCCCAAATACCCCGGGAACCGTTTAAAAACTTGCGTTTTTTGACCTATTTAGTTGGCACTCAATAGCGCCAGGAATTTATCTAAATTTGGAAGGATTACAATTCGGGTCCTTCTGTTTTTGCTTCTACTTTCTGCAGAATCGTTATCGGTTAGCGGTTGGTAACTACTTCTACCAGCTGCAATTAATTTGGCTGGATCTACATTAAAGTCTTTTTGCAGTTTTCTGATCACGGCTGTAGAGCGTTCTACACTCAAATCCCAATTGTCTTTAACATACGCGCCTTTTTTTACGGTTTGGGAGTCGGTATGCCCTTCAATAAGAACTTCCATAGCTGGTTCGCTGTTTATTACATCTGCTAGGCGTTGCAACAAAGAGTTTGCCTTTGGGTTTACTTTATAGCTACCGGATTTAAACAATAACTTGTCCGAAATGGTTATCATTACCACGGTTTCATCCACATCGATGGAGATTTGGTCTTCTTCACCTTCGGCAACAAGGGTATTGTCCAGGTTCTTTTTAAGGTTGTGGGAGATAATTAAGTTCATGGAATCTTCCAAAGTCCTGGCTTCGGCCAATTCGTTCTGATCCACATTGGCCAGTGCCTTTTTCATCTGCTCTTTATCCTCGTTGGAAAGGACCACATTACCATAATTTCGCAAGCTGGTGTTCTCCAATTCTACATTGGCATCGGTAAGGGAAGCGATTTTTGCATTGTAATTGGACACACGCTCTTCTATTTTGGCGTATTTGGCTTCGATTTCCTCTTTTTCAACTTGGGTTTTGGATAATGTAGATCGGGTTTCGTTGTACTGGTTTTCCAGTTCTACATATTTCTTCTTGGATACGCAGGACGTAAATATAAAAGTCCCACTAAGCAGGGTTAGTGCAATTGCTTTTTTCATTTTACTAAGATTAAAGGTTTGTTGGGTGCAAGAACCGAAATATGCTTAAAAAATCAAGTTAATAAACCTTATATTTTTGTTAATTAACAGGACTTAGGCAGGATGGAGGCGTTTAATTTTAGATTTTCATGCTCTCCTTTAATTTGTAATTTTATAGGAAATTACTGAGAGATATCATATGTCGTTACAAGACGAAATTGTGAACGCAAATAACAATTCCCCGATCGATCTTACCAATCCTTTGGAATGGATCATTTATATTGTAATACCGATTGTGTTATTGGCGGGTTATTTT
>JANQKN010000193.1 GCA_028281065.1 Flavobacteriaceae bacterium
TGCCCGAAGGGGTTTTCTCCAATTTGAACAGTGCTGGGATCGAAGTGGGACAGAAACTGGTAGAACATCCACAAGTAAAAGCCGTAGGATTTACAGGAAGCATCCGGGGAGGAAGAGCTTTGTTTGATTTGGCAGGGAAGCGTGAGGAGCCCATTCCCGTATTTGCCGAAATGGGAAGCGTTAATCCTGTAATCGTAACCCCTGGAGCCCTAAAAAGCAGAGCAGGGGAAATTGCCACGACTTATGCAGGTTCCATTACTCTGGGAGCTGGACAATTTTGTACCAATCCTGGACTCATTTTGGGGATAGAAAGTGCCGAACTTTCCAACTTTATAGAAGATTTGGGAAGCAAAACCAGCCAATTGGATGCCCAATGTATGTTGCACCCCAATATCCATAACGCTTATGTTGCCAACGGGAACGAAGTCTCTGGCCAATCTGGAGCACAAACCGTTGCCGCCTATTCTGAACCTCTTTCGGGTAACTATGCCGAATCCAAGATCGTAACCGTTTCTGGGGAAGCATTCTTAAAAAACAAAAAGCTGCAGCAGGAAGTATTTGGTCCTTTTTCGTTGGCGGTTCAGTGCAAGGATGAAGCTCAATTGTTGGAAATAGTGTCCAATTTGGAAGGACAATTAACAGGAACAATCATTGCTGAAGAAGAAGAATACGCCGAGCTATCCCAATGGGTAGATACCCTTCAAGATCGGGTGGGACGCATTATCTTTAATGGGGTGCCCACAGGGGTTGAGGTGAGTGCTGCCATGACACATGGAGGACCCTATCCGTCTTCCACAGACAGTCGCTTTACAGCGGTTGGAAACCATGCCATAAAACGATGGGTAAGGCCGTTCTCCTATCAGGATTTTCCTGAAGAACTGCTCCCGTCTTTCTTAAAATAAACACGATGATACGTTTAGTAAAGGTTGTTTTGGGTTTAGTTGCTTTCTGTTGTTTTGAGGGGCAATTATTGGCTCAAAATGCTTCAGAACAATTAGCTTCCATTATTAAAACCGTGAAAGACCACGATGGTTATGATTCCAAGGAGTATCCGCTGGGATTGTTTACACGGGAGTACTTTAAGGCCGAAGCAGAATTTGCCGAAGAACAGCTAAAAGAACTGAAAAAGATTTCGGCAGATGACCTTTCCGAGACCGAAGCCATTTCCTTGGAAATGATGAAGTTTCTATTGCAGGATCAGATCCATTATTATGAGTTCGAGCGGTTTTTGAATCCTTTATTATCCGACTCTGGTTTTCATGCAAGTTTTTCGTACATGGTACGGCCATTAACCAATCATTCTCAAGTGATTTCCTATTTAAACAAGCTCAATGCCATTCCAGGCGTCGTGGACAATTACCTGCCTTTGCTTCGCGAAGGATTGGAAAAAGGAATGTCGCAACCACGGGTGATCTTTAAAGGATATGAATCTACTTACGATTCCCATATTGTGGATGATTATAAGGACAGTTTCTTTTATGGTCCTTTCAAGAATTTGCCTGAATCCCTTTCAGAAAAGCAGAAAGATTCGGTGTTGAAGGCTGCGAAGGAGGTGATTTCAGGAAAGGTGGTGCCGCAATTCAAGAGGATCAAGAAGTTTTTTGAAGAAGAGTATTTCCCAAAAACCCGAACCACCATTGGAGTATCCGAAACCCCTAACGGACGGGAATACTATCAGAATCGAATCAATTACTATACAACGAGCACCCAGTATACCGCGGATGATATTCATAATATAGGTTTACGGGAAGTAGCCCGAATTAAGGCAGAAATGGAAAAGATCATTGCTGAGTTGAAGTTTGAAGGCAGCTTTGCCGATTTCCTACAATTCTTGCGTACCGATCCGCAGTTCTATGTAGATACACCCGAAGAACTCCTTATGCATGCCCGTGACATGGCAAAAAGAGCCGATGCTCAATTGCCCAAGTTCTTTAAAACCCTTCCACGAAAGCCTTATGGAGTGGCTCCCGTACCCGATGCCATTGCTCCCAAGTATACAGGAGGAAGGTATATTGGAACCAGTAAGAACAGTACCGACCCGGGCTATTATTGGGTAAACACTTATGACCTTCCTAGCAGACCTTTGTATACCCTACCTGCGTTAACAGTACACGAAGCCGTACCTGGACATCATTTGCAAGGAAGTTTAAACAACGAATTGGGCGATAGCATCCCGCAGTTTCGAAAAAACACCTATTTGTCCGCCTATGGCGAAGGATGGGGTTTGTATACCGAATACTTAGCTGCCGAGATGGGAATGTACACCACTCCTTACGAGAAGTTCGGTCAATTAACCTACGAAATGTGGCGTGCCTGTAGGTTGGTCGTAGATACTGGGATTCATGCCAAGGGATGGACCCGGGAACAGGTTGTCAATTTTATGGCTTCCAATACCGCACTTTCCCTGCACGAAGTAAATACAGAGACCGACCGTTATATTTCTTGGCCGGGACAAGCACTTTCGTATAAAATAGGAGAGCTTAAAATACGGGAGTTACGGAAAAAAGCCGAAAAGGAGTTAGGCCCTAAGTTCGACATACGGGAGTTTCACGAAGTGATCCTGGAGCAAGGCACTGTCACCCTATCCATTATGGAAAAAAGAATTAATGCATATATCGAAAAAGCAAAGAATGGGTCGTAGCACATTTCACTGCATAGACGGACATACTTGTGGAAATCCAGTACGGGTGGTCACTACGGGACACCCTCCCTTACAGGGAGACTCCATGAGCGAAAAAAGACAACATTTTTTAAAAGAATACGATTGGATCCGTAAAGGATTGATGTTCGAACCCCGCGGTCATGATATGATGAGCGGGAGTTTCTTTTTTGAGCCCCAATATCCCGAAAATGACTTTGGAATCCTCTTCATAGAAACTTCAGGATGCTTACCCATGTGTGGCCACGGAACCATAGGCGCTATTACCATTGCCATAGAGGAAGGATTGGTAAGCCCTAAAACCCCTGGGGAAGTCCGTATGGAAACCCCTGCAGGTTTGGTAGCCATTGAGTATGGCGAGCAAAATGGGAAGGTTTCTTGGGTAAAACTGAAAAACGTAGCCTCCTATCTCGCAGCAGAAGGCCTCACGGTAGATTGTCCAGAGTTGGGGGAAATCACTTTCGATGTGGCCTATGGGGGTAACTACTATGCCATTGTCGATCCCCAGAAAAACTTTAGTGGGATTCAGGACTTTACAGGCAGTAAATTGATACAGTACTCGCAGGTGGTCCGAAAGCGGATCAACGAAAAATACCCTGATATGTTTATTCATCCCGAAAACGAAACCATTAGGGATGTAAGCCATATGCAATGGACGGGAACCCCCATTCACGCTACCTCTACGGCAAGGAATGCGGTGTTTTATGGTGATAAGGCGATCGATCGGTCCCCTTGCGGAACGGGAACTTCGGCACGTATGGCGCAATTGCATGCCAAAGGGAAATTACAAAAGGGGGAACCCTTTATCCATGAAAGTTTTATAGGCTCCACTTTTGAAGGTTGTATTGAAGAAGAAACTGAAATAGGAGGAAAAAAGGCGATCATTCCTTCCATTAAAGGATGGGCCAAAATATACGGGCATAATGTTATTACGATCGATCCTGAAGATGATCCGTATGCCTATGGATTTCAGGTTATATAAATTTCGATTGTAATCCTTTATCTTTAAACAATTCAACAACTAAACAGTTCAACGTTTCAACAACAAAACGTATAAACACATCAACCTCTTAACCTATTGAAAAAAGTAGTAGTCATTGGCGGCGGTATTATTGGACTCTGTTCTGCCTATTATTTACACAAGGAAGGTCATGAAGTTATCGTGGTCGATAAATCCAAAATGAATGGAGGGGCATCTTACGTAAATGCAGGTTATATTACCCCAAGTCATATCATTCCTTTGTCTGCCCCTGGGATGATCACCAAAGGATTAAAGTGGATGTTCAATGCCTCTAGTCCGTTTTATGTAAAACCCAGAATGGACTTGGATTTTTTGAAGTGGGGATGGGCTTTCAAGAAATCGGCTAAACGGGCTAAAGTTGATAAGGCCATTCCAGTAATTAAAGATTTCAATATACTGGGGCGGGATTTGTACGAAGCCATGAAGTCTGCAAATGAATTCGACTTCCATTACGAACGCAACGGACTTTTAATGCTCTGCAAAACCGAAAAAGCCTTGGAAGAAGAATGGAAAGTAGGTCAGCGGGCGATTTCTGAAGGGCTCAATGTGGTTGCATTGAATAAAGAAGAGACCCAAAAATTTGAACCGGATGTAAACTTGGATGTTAAAGGATCTGTGTATTTCGATTGCGATGCCCACATGACCCCTACCGAGTTTATGGAACAAATGAAAAGCTATCTGTCAAGTAGTGGAGTTGTTTTTCATTCCGAAGAAAAAGTAGAGGACCTTACAATTTCTGAAGGGAAAATTGCTGAAGTTATAACAGACAGGCGTACCCTAAAAACAGACGAAGTAGTATTGGCGGCAGGTTCCTGGAGCCCCAAGGTTGTAAAAAAACTGGGATTGAAAATTCCTATTCAAGCTGGGAAAGGCTATCGGATTAATGTAAATCGTACTACAGGGATAAAGTTACCCGCCATTTTGGTAGAGGCCAAGGTAGCCGTAACCCCCATGAGTGGTTTTACCCGTTTTGCGGGAACTATGGAAATAGGGGGGATAAACCATGACATAAATCCAGTTAGGGTAAATGCCATTGCCAATGCAGCATCGGCTTATTACAACGGGTTGAAGATTACTGAAGATGAGAAAGCAGCCGCTGCCTGTGGTTTGCGGCCCTGTACTCCTGACGGACTCCCTTTTATTGGACGTTCCTCAAAATGCAGTAATTTAACGGTAGCAACAGGCCATGCTATGATGGGTTGGAGTTTGGGCCCTGCCACAGGTAAGGTAGTTTCCGAAATTATTTCGGATAAAAAACTGTCCATATCTTTAGATCCCTTTCATCCCGATAGAACTTTTTAATATGCGTTATCAAAACATACCCAATTCTCTATTCACGAAGAACCGAGAAGCTTTTATGGCCAAAATGGAGCCCAATACAATTGCGATCCTCACTTCCAACGATACAAAGCATACCAATGCTGACGATGTGATGGGTTTTGCCCAAAATAACGATCTGTTATACCTGTCGGGAATTGATCAGGGAAACACCACCTTGGTTTTGTATCCCGATGCGTACAAACCCGAAAATAGGGTGGTTCTTTTTTTGGAAGAAGCCAGCGAACACTCCAAACAATGGGACGGGGAAAAGTTCACCAAAGAACAAGCTCGGGAACTCTCAGGGATTAAAAGGGTAGAATGGCAAAAGGATTTTGAAAAGATCCTTCAACTAATGGCTTTCGAGGCCGATGGTCTCTACCTAGGGCATAACGAACATATAAAAAGGGTGACCAAGGATCAGCAGACCCAGCAGGATCGTATGATTGCTTGGTGCAAACAAAAATATCCTTTGCATGAATACCATCGGGCCGCAAAGATTACGCGTGAACTGCGTCCTGTTAAATCCGAGGAGGAGATTGCCCTTATTCAAAAAGCAGTGGATATTAGTGTGGTTTCTTTTCAAAATGTACTTCAACGATGCAAACCCGGAATGAAGGAATACGAATTGGAAGCAGAGCTTGCCTATAATTTGGTAAAGTCCGGGGCAACCCGTCATTCCTTTAAACCCATCGTAGCTTCAGGGAAGAATGCCTGTGTGCTTCATTACAATGAAAACAGTTCCACTTGCAAGGATGGTGAAATGGTATTGATGGATTTTGGGATATGCTATGCCAATTATAATAGCGATACCACCCGTTGTTTTCCCGTAAATGGAAAATTTACGGCAAGACAAAGAGAAGTCTATACTGCTGTATTGAATTGCTTAAAGGAGGGAAGCCAATTGTTGAAACCGGGGATGCTCCCCCGCGATTACGAAAAAGCAATGGCTCAATTGGTCGAGGAACAACTCATAACATTGGGGCTACTCACCCAAGAGGCCATTAAAGAGCAAGATCCAGACAAACCTTTGTACAAAAAATACTTCATGCACGGAACGGCGCATTATATAGGCCTGGATGTACACGATGTGGGATTGTACAGCCGTCCTATGGAAGCAGGGATGGTGTTTACCTGCGAACCCGGAATTTATATACCAGAAGAAGGAATAGGATGCCGATTGGAAAATGATTACCTCATTACCACAAACGGAAACCTAAACCTATCAGAGGCCATGCCCATTGAGATCGATGAGATTGAATCCCTAATGGCTCAGTAAGAAGCTTATTATTTTAACCAACTGTCAATAATGGCATAGATCCTCTTTTGATCTTCTGGTGAAAAGGTTTTGATACGTGTTGTATGATCACCTTTTTCTTTTACAAACTTGTACATTTCCCTTTTATCAGCATTTTTTTCGAGCTCTACAGCTGTGGCACTCCAGGCATCGTACTCTCCATAAATAAAGAGCATTTTTTTTGCTGAAGTATCCAAAAACGATTTAATCTCCTGCATGGGTTTTAGGTTGTAGGCCTTGGTGATTCCATCGGGGAATGCCCATTCAAACTTATATACTTCATCTGTACCCATGTATTTTTTAAAAGGAGCTGTTTCGTATCCATAGATTCCCTGTTCGGTAAGGGCTGCCCAAAAGTAGGGTTGTAAATCTTCTACCGACTTTTCTTCGAAGAAACCATAACCTACCACATTGATCAATTGCTTGTAGATTTCTTCAGGAGTTGCATCGCGACCTGGGATGTTATCTACTTTTGCGCCCCATTGCCAAAAAGCAAAAGAATATTCCAGGATGCTATAATCCAGTGCTTTTTCTTCCCCAAACTCCCAAGTCATGCCTTTTTCTTTAGCAGTATCTTTTAAGATTTGAAGTAGCGCATCCCTGTTTTCGAAACACAACTCCTGAAAGGCTTGTACTTTGGCCCTTTCTTCGGCGGTTCCTACATTTTTTAGGAAGGAATACACCCTTGGATCTTCCCGTTCATAATTTAAAGGTCCCACATAACAAACCGAAGCATCTACATTATCGGGGAAATAACGACGGTGTGCCATAGTGGTCTGGCATCCTTTGGATATCCCCGTAGTAATAAACTTGGCATTGGGATAAATAGCATTTTTAATAGACGATATAATAGCCGCCTGATCTTTGGCAGCATTGGCTACCGTTAACGTGTTCCAGTCAATTACATCAGGGCGGGAATTGTTGAAATAACGATGCTCTATGGTTAACTGATTGGCTTTGTAATGATTGGCCAATTCCCCAGCTTTTTCCGTATAAATTCCATATCCCTGTAGTTCTACAAAAACAGGGAGGGTATTTCCTTCGAACCCTAAATACACTTTCTGTAAAAAGGTTCCTTTCGCAGGATTGCTGTGATCTATGGGTTGTTCGAACCAAATTTCGTAGTTTTCATCAAAATGGCTAGTGGCTTTCCGTTTTTCCAACCGAACCACATTTTCGATAGAAGCTAGTTTTTCAAAAACAGACTGGGTTACTGACGAAGCTGGAGCCACAACAGTTTGGGTGGTAGTACAACTAACAATAAGGAGGCTTATCCAGAGATAGAGTGCGATTCTAAATTTTGTCATCATGCTGTGTTTTTAAGTGCGTTTAAAGTTTATGAAGACATATCGGCAACAATCTTCCATTCGCCATCGATCTTCTTAAAAATGATCAGGAAGTTTCCATTGGCATCGCCAACCCCCCGTTTTAAATGGTATTGTCCCATAACCCAATAGCTGTTGTCCTCAATTTTGGAAATATCGTCTATGGTGAACGTTAGGGTGCCACTGTGTTCCTTGGTGGGATATCCTTTTTTGTAATTGGCCAAGGTTTGATCCCACCCTTTGGTCAATCCCCTGCTTCCGTAAAATTTAAGGGAATCGCTTTTCCAATAACCTTGCATAAAGCCTTCCAGATCATTATTGGACCAAGCCTTTTCTTGGGTTTTCATAACAGTTAGGATGGCTTTTTTATCTTCCGCTTCTGTGGTTTGCGTCTTACAGGCCATGAAGGCCAGCAAGCAACAGAAATACAATATTTTTTTCATCGTGTCGTGAGTTTTGATTGAACAGTAACTGTATATGTATAGCTTTTGTTAGCGGGAATCGTATACTCTTCATGAACCAGTCTTCCCCAAGAAGTATCCCCGCCTACACCCATCTGAAGATAATCAATATTCCACTGTACGGTATCACCTAGGGTAATGTCCGCTCCGTGCTTTTTGGTTACGGGCACCAAGCCCGAAGCCGATTGCGCCCCTTCTTCGCTGGTAAAATCCAACTCGGTCATGGAAAAAGGCCAAGCACTGGTGTTAAACAGATCATTGGACGTAGCTTGCAATGTGATGGCCTTAGAGCTTACTTCTGCCCATCGTACGTCCGTTTTGTTGCCTGTTTCCTGAGGTCTCGAATAACGATGGAACCCTTCATCGACTTTGTGGAAATGTACTCCGATTTTTTGCCCGGTTTTTCGATCCCAATAGCTTTCGTCAGGTCCTTTTCCGTACCACTTTAACACCTCCATCTGCTTTGGAAGGGTAAGGTATAAGCCCAGACGCGGAATGTTGGGAAGTTCTTCCTGTAAGGGGGTAAAAGTATAATTCATCTCCAAAGAACCATCGGGCCGTACTACATATTGGATGTTTACTTGGGCAATGGTGTTAGGTAGTAAGTAAGCCACCTCGTAAGCAACACCTTGCTCTGTTTTAATGGGTTTTTCGGTTAATGTGGCTTTGTAATTATAAGTGGCATCCTGCCATACTTGGGCCCATTTATCCATGCCATTTCCTAAATCGTTATCCGTAGGTGGTCTCCAAAAATTAGGGCGGATAGGTTGTTTGGTAATGGTTTGGTCTTTGAATACCCAAGAAAGGATTTCTCCCGATGTTGCGTCTATTTGTAAAGCAACCATGTCGTTAGTAATACGGAAACTGTTTTCCGCTTCATCAATGGTAAGATTGTTGGCAGTTGTCGTTTCTAAGCTGTTTTTTTTAGTTTGAATCACAAACTGATCCCAAGCAATTTCATGCCCTTTTGGAATAAGATCCGAAGCTTCTTTTTGAAGCAGACTTACTTCTAGGATGTATTCAGAATCGTCCGTAAGGTGCGTTGCCAAGTCTGGAATAGGGAAAGTAGTTTTCTTTTGCGGGGCAACATCTACTGAAATTCCACTCTTGGAAACCACTTCAACGCCATCTTTCAAAAGTCGATAAGCTACTTCCTTATCTGAAAAATCCTTGAAAAAGTTCTTGTTTTCAATTTCAATGGTGCCATTGCTTAGATAATTGAACTGTGCAGGTTCGTATACTTTTTTTACTTCCGATAAGTGCGGATGTGGGTTTCTATAGGGATCTACCAATCCATTGTTCAGAAAATTACCATCCGTGGGTAAATCGGGATGATAATCATGACCATAGGCTAGATAAGGTTTTCCGTTTTCATCTTTATACTCCAAACTTTGGTCTACCCAATCCCAAATATAACCTCCCTGAAGGTTTGGGTATTTTTCTATGATATCCCAATAATCCTGAAGGTTCCCCACCGAATTTCCCATGGCGTGGCAATATTCGATCATGATCGAGGGTTTGTCCGAAGTACCCAAAGCATGATCGATCAAGTACTGAGGTCTAGGATACATAGGGCAATAGAGGTCGGTATAGTCTTCCTTTCCTGCAGGTTCGTACTGTACAATTCGTGAAGGGTCATTCTCTTTTAGCCACTGGTAAGTTCTTCTAAAGATTTCCCCTTCCCCAGCTTCATTCCCCAAGGACCAAGAATAGATGGATGGGTGATTGCGATCCCTATAAAACATGCGCTTTGTACGCATGAGATGAGCAGGATACCAGGATAATTCGTTTCCTATCTGGGTTTCTTCCGAAATAGCCAACGGATGACTTTCGATATTAGCCTCATCGATGACATACAATCCATACCGATCGCAGAGGTCCAGCCAATACGGATCGTTAGGGTAGTGGGCGCTACGCACTGCATTGATGTTGTTTTGCTTTAGTAGACGTATGTCTTTTTCCATGGATTCCTTGGAAACCACGTGGCCTGTATACGGATCGGTTTCGTGCCGATCCACACCCCTAAAGTAGATGGCCTTTCCATTTACCAGTACTTGCCCATTTTTAATTTCTACCGATTTAAAACCTATGTGTTGCGTGATGTGTTGGTTGTTTTGGGGATTTTCGGAATCTTCCAATACTATTTTTACCGAATAAAGATTGGGGGTTTCGGCAGACCAGGGCCGTACGTTGTTGAACATTTTTGAGGTCTTGAAGGTATACAAAGAATCGGCAGGAATCTGTACATCCTCCGAGGCACTGAACAAAGGTGTTTCCCCATCAAAAACCTTTACAAACACTTTTCGAGTAGCGGCTTCTTGACTGTCGTTTTTAAGGGTGATTTCCCCTTCAAAAAAACCATCGGAATAAGCATTAACCAAAAGCGGATTTAAGTAAAAATCCTCAACATGAACCTTGGGTCGGGTATAGAGATACACATCGCGTTCTATTCCACTCATACGTAACATATCCTGACTTTCCAGATAACTGGCATCGCTCCAACGGAATAGTTGTAGGGCTATTAAGTTTTTCCCAGGCTTGAGAAACGGAGTGATGTTGAATTCTGCTGGGGTTTTACTTCCTTGGGAATAGCCTACATAGCTACCATTAATGTACACATACATGGCAGACTTGGCCCCTGCAAAATGAAGGATAACATCTTCTTTCAGGAAATCCTCGGTTAATTCTATGGTTTTTCGGTAGGTGCCTACAGGATTGTAGTCGGTAGGGGCATCGGGCCATTGGGTGGTAAAGGGATAGCGTTCGTCCAGATAGATAGGTTTGCCATACCCCTCTACTTCCCAATTGGCAGGAACGGGGATTTCGCCCCAGTCATCGTCATCGAAATCTTCATGCTGAAATGTAGTAGGTCTTTCTTTGGGATCTTTTACCCAATGGAACATCCAAGAGCCGTTTAAATTCAAAAAACGAGAAGAAGCTTCCTTGTTGGTCACTGAAGTAGATTCGAAAGGAAAAAAACTAGCGTGGGGGGCAAGTTTGTTCTCTTCAAATATTTCATGGTTGTAATGATAGGTTTGTTCGGCGATAGGGTCAAGGGGTTTTTGGTTACATGCCCACGCAACGAATAACAAACAGCTATATAGTAGGAATCTCAGCTTCATAGTTTCATAAAATCTTCAGCAAGTATTTTTTTAAGATACAACAAAAGGTCTTTGGCATTTTGCATATTAAAAACAATAGGGGGCTTTATCTTCAAAACATTATGGTCGGGGCCATCCGTACTCATTAAGATACCGTGATCCTTCATTCGGTTGGCCAAATAATCGGTTTGATCTGCCAACGGGTTGCGTTCAGCATCTACCAGTTCGATCCCCAAGAATAAGCCCTGCCCCCTTACATGTCCTATGATGGGGAAATCGTCTGACAATTTTTTCAATTCAGCTTTTAGATAATTGCCTACTTCCAAGGAATTTTCTTGAAGTTTTTCGGTTTTTACGGTTTGTAATACAGCCGTGGCTATGGCACAGGAAACTGGGTTCCCACCAAAGGTGTTGAAGTATTCCATACCATTGGCAAATGCATCAGCCACTTCACGCGTACAGGCGACGGCTGCAATGGGATGACCGTTCCCCAAAGGTTTCCCTATAGTTACAATATCGGGGACCACGTTGTGTAATTGAAAGCCCCAAAAGGTACTTCCCATACGACCACATCCTGTTTGTACTTCGTCCGAAATACACAATCCGCCTGCTTTTCGGGCATATTCATAAGCCTTGGGTAAAAACCCTTCAGGAAGTTCTATCTGTCCGCCACAGGAAATAATGGGTTCTATGATAAAGGCTCCTAATTTTCGGCCTTTTGCTTCTATGGCTTCCACACATTTTTGAACCTCTTGGGCGTACAGTTCGCCAGCGTCCTCATTTTGGTATTTCCCCCTAAAGGTGTCGGGTAGGGGAATAATATGTGTGTGTTCTGGAGCTCCTTGGCCTCCCTTGCCATCAAATTTATAAGAGCTTATATCGATGCACATATTGGCATTGCCATGATAACCCACTTCGGAAGCAATGATATCCCTTTGTCCCGTAGCTGCTTTTACCATTCGTATAGCTAGCTCGTTGGCCTCGCTCCCTGAATTTACAAAATGAAGTACGCTCAATTCTGGAGGTAAGGTTTCCAAGAGTTCTTGTGCTAGTGTATTGATGTTTTCATGCAGATACCTAGAATTGGTATTGATAAGCGCCATTTGCTGTTGTCCAGCTTTCACTACATTGTAGTGCTCATGTCCCACATGGGCCACGTTGTTTACCGTGTCTAGGTATTTTCTTCCAAACTGATCCATCATATACTGTCCCGCACCACGAACCATCCGTATGGGCACACGGTACTGCACGCTCAGGCTTTTTCCCAAATGCTGATTACGATAGGATAGGAGCTCTTCGTTGGAAAGGGAAGCTGCCTTCTTCAATGCTTCGGTTTTAAACAGAAGGTTGGGGTCTGGGCAGATAGATTTCCAAGTATCAAGTTCACTGTAATAGGCTACCCCAGGAAAATCTTCGGTATAGCCAAACAAGGAAAGCATGATTTGAAAATGAAGGTGTGGCGCCCAATTTCCATTTTCTGGGTAATTGCCCAGCAATGCAATGCGTTCTCCTTTCTTTATTACGTCACCCACCTTATGTTGGATAGCACTGGCAACCGTGAGGTGCCCATAAAGGGTATAAAATTCCTGGGATTCGAACTGATGTTTCAATACAATGAGACCGCCATATTCTTTGTCCCCTCCGTCATTCACGGCAATAACCACTTCTCCGTCAAACAAAGCATGCACAGGGGTTTGGGCGGGAAGCCAAAAATCGACCCCTAGGTGAACGGTTCTACTCTCGGGGCCGTAATTGCCTATTTTGTCATACGAAGTAGAGGTATAAATGGGACGGGGTTCCAAATAGCCTCCTGCAATAATTGTATCGGGAACTTCTTTTTGAAGTTGATCTATTTTAAACTGAAAGAAATCCAGGTTATTAAATTCCTTTACATGACCAATCCACGAACTGGAAACGCTGAGGTCCAAATGATGGGCTTCGGCTCGATCGAGGGTAGGAAAGAGATCGGCCAAAGAAAGGTTTTGCTTCTCAGCCCAAGCTTGAAAGGCACTTTGGTTGGGATGCGGGTCGTAACCACAGGCAGATCGAAAAGCATAGTGCGCGTAATCGGGATGAATGTTGTACCATTTTCGCAACACTTCCCAAGCGGGCTGTTCGCTTACCAATAAATAAGCATTGTCGGGTTCGGCTACTTTATTGATGGCCGATTTGGTAACCGATATGATCAATCGCATGGCGATGCACCCAAAAAGATGAGCAAGCTCTTCCCCCAGCAATGGGTATTGCGAATGATAACCACTCACAATGGGCAAAGCCGCACTTAAGGGGTCGTT
This sequence comes from Flavobacteriaceae bacterium, assembly GCA_028281065.1. Taxonomy (GTDB): domain Bacteria; phylum Bacteroidota; class Bacteroidia; order Flavobacteriales; family Flavobacteriaceae; genus Aureisphaera. Next base: position 13,476 of record JANQKN010000193.1, read on the forward strand.
GTTTCCCATAACTGCATAGGCACAGGCAATAGCCAGATCGTTAATGGTTTGGGTCTGGATGGCATCCCCATAATCGATGGCAGCAATAACGGTTGGGTTCAATACATCTTCAGAAACCACCACATTGTTGTCGTTGGCATCATTGTGAACTACACTTTTCCTTAGCTTTTGATAAGAGGGATAGGCTTTCAGGAAAAGACTTTGAAAGTGTGATACAATTTGCTTTTCTTCTTCATCGAAAAGCTCAAGATGTTTCATGGTCCAAAGGGATTGTGCTACGTCCCATTCAAACTCCCTTTGGGCTTTGGAATGATTAAATCCTTCCAAGGATTTGGTGAGGGTACCACATTGCACCCCTAAATCCTTTCGCAGGTCATCCAGTTGTGGGTTAACCCCGCTCCACAAACGTCCGTTTATCCAACTTAATAGTCGCACATATCGGGTGTTTCCGTGCGAATCTATATGTTGCGAAATACTATTTTTGTTGAGGTCTTTAATCACCCGAGGGGCTATTAGGCTTGAATTGCCCTGTTCTAAGTGAAGTAGGATTTGTTGTTGAAAATCCAAAAGGTCCCAATCTTCTCCAGGACGGGAAACTTTCAAGATATAGCTATCATTGTCTTCGGTGATGATCCTAAAATTGAAATCCCTTTCGCCTGGAAGCGGTTTAGCGGTTCCTGTTAGACCATACAGTTCTGCGAGAATTTCTTCGGCTTGTTCGGGTGTTATTTTTAGGGCGTTGTAATCCATTAATTTTCGGTTAGTAACATGATGAGGTGCGCTGCGCTCCAACTAAAATTCTTGGCATTTAGACCTTCGCCCGTAAGCGGATGGTAATTTTCCCTAATGGGCTTTCCTTTTTCCAGTATCCCGGAAGCACCTTCCACAATTGCTGTGGTTGCGGAATCGGCTTCTTTGTTAAAACCGTAGTTCCTAAGTCCTTTTACACCAAAATAGGCTTGATCCAACCAATTGGGGCCTCTCCAGTATCCTTTAAGTGGGTTGAACTTTTCATGGTCGGCACTCATGGTTTGAAAAGGAACTTTGGTGAAAAATTTATTAGGATCCATCATACGTTTCTTTACCGCTTTGGCTTGTTCCTGAGTGGCTGCCTGTGCCCACAATGCGGTCCATCCTTCACTTCCTTCTCCTTTTATGAATTCGTTTCCTTCCAGATTGGTGTCGTAAAACCAACCGTCTTCAGGATCGAAAAATTGGTTTTGTACTAAGGTTTTTAAATGGGTAGCTTCTTTTCGGTAGGTTTCAGCTTCTTCCGTTTTCCCCAATACTTCGGCCAAGCCTGCCAAATACAACTTTTCGGCATACAAATAGGCATTAAGATCTACACTTTCTTGGTTCATGGAATAGGCGTTGGGACCGTTCTGAAGCATTTCTGAACCATCAAACCGAATGGCATTGTCCATACCACTTTCCCACTTAGCTGCCACGAGGCTCCCATCGGTAGAACCGTATTCGCAAAGGCCATCGCCGTCGTGATCCCTTTCATTATACCACCAAGTGTGGTATTTCTTCAGTTTCGGGTACATTTTGGTAACAAAAGCCGTGTCTTGGTCTTTTTCAAATACTTTAGATACCGCCCAAACAGAAAGTGGGGGTTTGGTATCGCGGTAATTGTGCCTTTCTATTAGGGTATCCCTAAAAACACAATCGGCCACAAAACCATTATCATCTTGAAAATCGAACATCAATTCAATCTGCTCTTTCGCAAGTCCATTGTTGTAGTAGGAAAGACCTACGGCGTGTTTCCAAGAATCCCAAGACCAAAACCCATTAAACCATTTATAGTGGTAACTGGGGAATAGTCCTTCGTGTTTGATTTCTCCAGCGGGAATACGCCAATTGTTTTGAAGGGTAAGATGTGCTTTTGCCAATGCTTCTTTGTATTGACCGGCATTAAAGCTTGGGTTTTGTTGCGAAAAAAGATGCGCTAATTGGGTATCTTTTTCCATCTTCCGGAGCTTTAAAATTGAATCGAAAGAAAAAGTCTCGATTAAACGCTTTTCTTCCTTCCAAGAATACTCAGGAAAAATAAACGAAATGGATACTTTCACCTTTTTGGATTCCCAGGGTTTTATTTCTGTGATGGGTGTGTTAACGGAAAAGGAAGACTTTTCTGTAAAAGAGATGGTTGGATTGGATTCATCGACCATTAGATATCCAATGGCTTCACTTTTTGAAGATACCATCTGAATGCATTCCCCTTCTTGTTTCACGTTAATACCTATGGAAAACAAATCGTTTTGGGTTGTACAACTCAATGGGATTTTCTGATCGGTCCTATTGGTAATTTTGGTTTCGATCAATGCTGTATGGCCCGAAAGGAATACCAGTTTTTGATGTACGGAAAGAACATCGTTTTTGTATTCGGCCTCTAAATGACTGTTGTAGCTTTTTTGACGGATCCTGTCTTTTTTCCAATCGATCAAGGATTCACCATCGCTCCCCGTTAGCACAAAATTGGGCAGGGTCTTACTAAACCAAATACCGTTGTCCTGTGTCATTAAAAAAGGACCCGAGAACCCTCCTGAGGAAGACGTGCTGTCTTGAAGTCCAAAAGCAAACCAAGCCCCTTGGTCCGAAAACATAAGGCCGTCCTTGTCTAAAGAGTCTTTAGGAGAGATTCTATAATCGAGCTGATTTTTGCTCCAGACAAGGTTTTTGAAAGTAACAATATCCTGCTTGGGACTTTGTTGGTTACAGCTCCAAGCAAGGATTAAAACGATGCATAAATATCCCCAGTTTTTCATAAGCTAGCGTAAAATAAAACCTTTTTTCATAGGATCATTTGGGTCTATAACAAAGGTATGGAAACCTGTAATGTGGGCAGTTCCTTCAACCTGAGGAATCACCGCCTGAAAAGGACCAAAATCTTCCTTGGCAACTATGGAACCTTTAAAAACAGAGTTGGTAATGCTCTCTATGGTCATGGTCTGCCCAAAGGCGATTTCGTTTCGTGCTTCGTGTATGGCCATTCGTCCCGAAACCCCCGATCCTGTGGGGCAACGGTCTACTTCGCCTTCAGCAAAAATGCACACATTCCTGCTATCGTTTCCAGAGGGCTGCTTGTGGTTGTCTATAAAAATGGTTCCATATAAAAAGCTTAAGTCTGCCTCGAAAGGGTGTTGGATATCATCCCTTTGCGAAACGGCTCTCTTTATGTCCATACCTACAGTAATGAGTTCGCGATAGGAAGCGGGACTAAGATCGAAGCCAAAGTTGTTTTTTGCCATGTCCACATAGGCATAGAAGGCACCCCCGTAGGCCAGGTCGTAGGTAATGGTCCCCAAGCCATCTATTTGGATGGTGCGATCGAGCCCAACCACAAAACTGGGGACACAATGAAACCGAACACCGGTTACCTTTCCGTTTTCAACATTTGCATACGAAGTGATCCTTCCGCAGGGAGCATCGATCTTAAGGATGTTATCCCCTTCCTTAACTGAAATCCACTCCATCTCTACAGCTAATGTGGAGATCGCAATAATGGCATGGCCACACATGGTAGAGTACCCTTCGTTATGCAAGAAAATGATGCCAAAATCACCCTCTTCGTCGTTGGGCGGAACCAAAAGGCAACCGTACATATCGGCATGGCCACGTGGCTCGAACATCAGGGAAGTGCGTAAATGATCGTAATGCTCTTTACAGTAACTACGGCGTTCTAGGACAGAGTTCCCTTGTAGTTCGGGAAATCCTTCTAGGATAACACGCAAGGGTTCACCACCCGTGTGCATGTCTATGGTTTTAATGGCTTGCCAATCGTTCTTAACGGGTAAAGAGGTTTGCTTTAGGATATTTTGGTAGGTAGTGTTAGGCATCAATTTTTTGGTTGTAATAGTAATTGGCGGCGGCTAGGTCTTCTATGGCATGCCCTACGGATTTAAAAACGGTGATTTCATCAGCATGTGTTCTCCCTGTTTTCTTTTGGGAACACAATTCGAAAAGGTCACTTTTAATGGCTTCGGGTTGCAGGGTGCCATTTGCTATGGGGATAACAATATCCCCACTTTCTTTCAGTCCGCCTTGATAGGTGTCTAAGTGAACTGAAGCTTTTTGTATGGTGAGGTCGTCTGCTTCCCGCATGTCTTTTTTATAGGCCCCCACCAAATCGATATGTTGTCCCGGAACAAGGTATTCGCCAAGCACCAGAGGGGTTTTAGATAGGGTTGCGCAGGAAACAATATCTACTTCCGAAATCTTTTCTGTTATGGTTTTAACGGGTGATACTTTAACCCCTATTTCTTTAAAACGGTTGCAAAGATCCACGGCTTTTTCATACGATCTCCCCCAAACATATATTTCTTTAAGGTTCCTCACACTGGCATGGGCAGGGATTAAATCCCAGGCAAGGGCTCCCGTGCCAATCATTAATAGGGAGGAAGCTTCTTTCCGGGAAAGGTAACTGGATGCCAATGCCGAAGCTGCTGCGGTTCGCTTGGTCGTTAGGCTTTTGGCATCCATGATGGCTTTTATGGCTCCTGTATGGGTGTCCAGATGGATATAGATGCCTTGAATGGCGGGTAAATCTAATTTTCCATTTTCAGGACTTACGGTTACAATCTTAACACCGGCACTTTCCCCAGGATTCCAAGCAGGCATGAGTAAGAGGGTAGATTCTTTGCCGGCCTTGGGATTGGGGAAGTCGTGATGATGTCTTAACGGCACCTGTATTTCCTGTTTGGAGAAACCGTTTTTCAGTTCTTGGATGAGGGTAGGAAAATGGGTGTGCTCTTCAATAAAATCTTTGTCTATTTGAAGCAGGTTTTCCATAACTCAAAAATAAGTAAATCCCCTTTTGTTGTATCGGATTGTCTGCTATTCGTTAATAAAGTACAATGAATGGATAATTTTATACCATAGGAGGGCATTTAAGTACAACGGGCTCTTTTGAAGAAGGAACAAAAAAATCGGGGTTTAAGCATGCTTAAACCCCGATGGCATTATACATACCTAATTGGCTGCTACAGGATGCTTTGTTGCTTTTTATAGAAGGCATTGGCCTGCTCTTGCATGAGTTGGCGGGCAATGCGCCGTTTGTATTCGTACAGTTCTTTTTCCTCGGCTATGTCTGCGTACACGCGGTTGTTTACATCGCGATCTGTAGTAACCAGGATCTCGCGTTGGGTTTTCTGTTGAGCCGTCCAGGATTGGATGGCTCCTTCCTGCTCGGCCAACTTAAGATCGTATGGTCCTTTTGGGGACAAAAGCTTGGCAAAGATGGGAGAGGTTTCTATAGCCAGGAACAATAGGAATATAAAAAACGAAGGAAGCCATGGCAATTTGCCCAAGGCATTTACCCGAGCCATGAGGCCGTCGAAACCATCGATTACGGGTTGGGTTTCCGATACTTTAGTATCGTATTCGGTAGCCAACTGAGTAATTTGAGCTTCTGTGGCTTCTATTTTTGCTTTGTTATCGGTGCGGAGTTGTTGTAAGGCGGCTAGCTCGGAATCGTGTTTTTCACGTTTTTCCTTATATACAGGGCCTTTTCCAACGATTTCGGTTCCTTTTCTACCTTCGGCTTCGGCGATATAGGTTTCGTATAGGTTGTTTACTTCGGTTTCCTTGTCGGCTACTTCCTGTTTTAGGTTGTCTATTTCGGCATTCAAAGCCTCTATGGTTGGGGTGTACTGCAAAGCCAATTGTTCCTTGTTGTCCAAGGTCATTTGGTTTTTTTCTTCCAGGAGGACTTGGTCTATCTCCTTTTCAAAAATCTTCAACTCCAAGGGTTTTGCAATAACAATGGCGATGATAATGGCCAAGAGGATCCTTGGAGAGGCTTGGATGAGTTCATCGAAGAAATTGTCCCTTTTCTTTATGGTTGAGACAATAAAACGGTCTAAGTTAAAAATGAGCATCCCCCATACAATTCCGAAAAAGATGGAGGGAAGTAGGCTGTCAAAAACTGTAAAAAGGGCGTAGGAAGCTGCAATGGTTGCCATTACGGCTGTAAAGAAAACGGTGGCACCAATGCCTGCATATTTGGTCTGTTCCCCTGGGGAGCACTCGTCTAGGATGTCGGTGTCGGCACCGGAACAAAAGATAAAAAATCGTTGTAACATAACTAGTTGGATGATGAATGATGAGTTAGTTAGAACGTAGAATACCTGAAAATGTTACAATTAAAAAAGCCCTTAACAAGGATAAGGGCTTTTCTTGGGGTTTATTTAACTTTTGGACCAGAAATAGACAATGGGTTTCCCATCTTCTCCTCCTACTACCTCTATCCTTGCCATTTTATCGGTGTTTTTGGCTAATTTCTTTGCCTTTGCGGTGCTTATCTTTTTGTCATTGTAGTAAAAAGTAGCTCCTTGCTTTATCAAGTCGGTTAAGTCCATAACGGGATCCGGCTTGTATACAATGGGCTTTTTGGAAATATGAACCGAAGGATGGTCCGAATCGTACCTGCGGGTTTGGACATGAAGCTTGGGATTGTCTTTAAGGAGTTGGATAGCCTCGTCCGAGGTAATCTTTCCATCGTCAGAGTAGAAAGTAGCTCCTTTTTTGGCCATTTCCACGATGTGATCCAATGGATTCTGGCGCAACGAAAAGTCTGGTTTTACTTTCGTCTTGTAGTCATAATTTGTTTTTATTGTGGGAGAAACCTCGATGTTGTAATCTGTTCTTAAGTCAACGGGTTTTACCTTCAAATTAAGATTAACATCGCTGGGTTGTATTTTCACTAGTTTCCCTTCAACTACAATATTATCAGTACTTTTGGCAGAAGCTACCTTTCCGCTTTTTTTCATGGCTTTGTTATACGATTCGATTGCCTTTTTGTACTTCTTTACCTGTTCTGGGGTTGCATCGTCAGGGATTGGCGGTGGTGGGGGTATTTGCCCTTTTGCTACGTTGTTAATATAAATCGCGGGTTTTTGGTTAGGTCCCCTACTAAAACCAAAGGAATAGGATTCTAATTCATCCACAAGCGCAAGGGCTTTAAAATAGGATATCTTTTTGTTGTTGAAATAAAATTCTCCTCCATCCTTTTGGTATTGAGCCAACATCTCCTTTCGTTCGTTGTTTGGAATCTTTACCAATGTAAGGTTTTTGGTTTTTGATACTTTTGAAGGCGGTGGTGGTGGCGGTGGAGAAGGAGCTGTCTTCTTTGCCCTCTCGTAATTGTCCATCGCTTTTTTATACTTTTTTACTTGCGCTGGGGTTGCATCTTCTGGAAGTGGCGGTGGCGGCGGTGGAGGTGCCGGGAATTCTGGAAAAGGTTCCGCAGCACTTCTTTGGGCGCTCGTCATTTTATCGTAGAGGTATTTCATACGCTCTACATCTTTAAGAAGTATACGCTGCTTGCTTTTATCCATGGCATTGTACTTTCGGGCCAAAGCATTGTATTCGTCTATTTCTTTCTGGGATGCTTTCTTCTGAAGGACTTCTTCCTTGGGGGAATCCCCATCTTCTATAAATACGGTCTCTTTCGAGCTAAAACCCACTAGTAAAAGGGCAAGCAGGGGAAGGACCAATAGACTCCGTAGCCATAAGGCGGTCTTGGATGTTTGTTTGTTCATAACTGTAAATCGTTTTTTGATGAATGAATAATTAATAGAATTTGCCAATGAAGGCGTACAGGCACTTGATGAGAATGCCAAGATTGTATTTTGATAGGCAGCTACGTCTATGCCGTCTTTTAGCACAGCCCGGTCTGCCAAAAATTCGTGATTCAGTTTTATACTGCGCTTTATGTAGTAGAGTAGTGGGTTAAACCAGAATACTACAAGCAACAGTTCTATGAAAAGGATGTCTAGGCTATGCAATTCCTGTGCATGGACTTCTTCATGATCCAATACTTCCTGAGGGATTTCCTTGGACTCGAAGTTCTTTCGGTTCAAGAAAATATAACTGAAAAAAGTATGCGGCGTTGTAGGGGCTTGTAATAAAACATGGAACAGATTCTTGCTTTTTAAGCGTGGGTTCTTTCTTATTTTTTGCACTATAACCGATAGGTTGTTTATGAACCTCCAGCCAAAAAACAGGACTCCAATGGTATAGATGCCCCATAAAAGATGGATGAGGTTTTCTATGGTAAATAGGGTCTCTTCGGGGGTTTCAAGAACCATATCGGACGTAATGATGGATATCGAACTTTCTTCTGCCACCACATATTCGGTAAAGGTGATAAAAGGAATGACAAAGGAAACCAACAATATTCCAATAAGATAGAAGCGCTTTAGCGTATGCATGTTTTCCCGTTCCAGAAAAAGCTTATAGAAAGCAAACAGGGCTGCCAGACAGGCTATCGATTTTAAGAGATAGATTTCCATGATTACTTCTTTTTAATTTGTTCGTCGATTAGACTTCGTAGCTTTTCCAATTCTTCTTTGCTTAGATCGGTTGCTTCTGTAAAGAAGGAAGCAAACTGCGTAGCACTGTCGTTAAAGAAATTCTTTATCAATCCGTTTACGTGTCTGGAGAAATAGTCTTTCTTTTTTACCAATGGGAAGTATTCCCGCGAACGACCCAACTGTTTATAGTCCACAAACTTTTTATCCTGCATTCTCTTTAATAAGGTAGCAACGGTTGTAGTAGCGGGTCTGGGTTCTGGATAGGCTTCGATGAGGTCTTTCATAAAAGCTTTTTTCTGTTTCCAGAGGATTTGCATGAGCTGTTCTTCGGCATTGGAGAGTTGCATATTCTTCTACGTTTTTAGAATTGACTCTACAAATGTAGAATAAATTTTCAATTCTACAAACGTAGAGATTAAAAATTATGTTAATTCTACTACCTTTGCCCAAAATTCAAGAATAGAAACCATGGAAAGGGAATTAAAAAAGCGTGCGGAAGGTAGCTGCGAACTTTGTGGAAACAATGAACAGCTTACTGTTTATGAAATTCCCAATTCCCCAAAGGGCGGATTAGAATCCCACATCCTTGCTTGTGCTACTTGCATTTCTCAATTTGATAATGAAGAACGCGATCCCAATCACTGGAGGTGTTTAAACGATAGTATGTGGAGCCAAGAACCCGCAGTACAGGTGATGGCTTGGCGTATGCTCCATAGATTAAAATCGGAAGGTTGGCCCCAAGACCTGCTGGATATGATGTACTTAGATGAGGAAACCCAAGCATGGGCAGCTGCAGCTGGGGATGCCGATGATAATAGTAATGCCATGGTTCATAAAGATGCCAATGGAGCTATCCTTAGTGCGGGAGATAGTGTTGTATTGATTAAAGACCTAAAAGTGAAAGGCTCCAGTATGGTAGCTAAACAAGGAACCGCGGTGCGTAGGATTTCCTTGGATCACGAAAACGAAAAATACATAGAAGGCAAGGTAGACGGCCAACATATTGTAATTATAACCGACTTTGTTAAAAAAATCTAAATGGAATGGCACGACTTTTGACTTCGACTACGCCTAAATCAATTATTATGAAAAAAAATACATTCACCCTTTTCTTAATTCTGCTCGGATTTGCTCCGCTTTTTGCCCAGAATACCTACGATTTGGTATTTTTTACCGAAGAAACCGAGCCTTTTACAGTTTCCATCAATGGGGTTCAACAACACGCTCAGCCCGAAACCAATGTTCGAGTTAACGGCTTTATTCAGCCCATTTTAAAACTCAATGTGGATTTCAACAATCCAAATATCCCGTCCATTTCCAAAAACCTCTATATGCCCGAAGGTTCTGCAGAGGTAACCTATCAGGTTAAAAAGACCAAGCGGGGATATAAGGTGCGTGGGTATTCCATGGTGCCCTTGGCGCAATTGCCACCACGTCGTGATGTTGTGGGACAACAAACGGTTATTTATACTACCACCCCTGTGGTTACACAAACCACCACAACAACGACAACTTCTGGGGGTAACAACGACAATATAAATGTAAACATGAATGTAGGTGGTGTTGATATGGGCATTAGTGTTGACGTGAACATGGGAGACGAGGAAGTAGTATATCAGGAAACAACAACCACTACCACAACTACTACAGCAGGGTCGCACTATATTATGGAAGGGTACGACGGTTCCATTGGTTGTCCGTGGCCTATGACCTATCAGGATTTTGAAGAAGCCCGAGCGACCATCCTTTCAAAAACGTTTGACGATACCCGTTTGTCTTTGGCAAAACAGATTATACAGTCTAATTGTATGTTTTCCGATCAGATAAAGGATTTGGTAGCTGCTATGGAGTTTGAGGATACCAAATTGGAGTTGGCAAAATTCGCTTACGGATATACCTACGATATCGGGAATTACTTTAAGGTAAGCCAAGCTTTGGAGTTCGAGTTTTCGGTAGATGAACTGAATGAATATATCGCCAACTTTAGATGGTAGATGCAACAATATGATACATTGAAAAAGGCTTGTGGAGACAAGCCTTTTTTATTTTACTTTTTTGAAGAGGTAGCTCCCAGAACCACCGAAACCCCTGCGGCAACCAAGCCTAAAATCAAAAGGAAATTGCCATACGGCCAATGGAGTATGGATAAGATGACCCCTAGGACAATGCAAACCCCAGCGATACTATAAAGGAGGGTTTCCCAACGTTCGGTTTTAGAAGTCTCCTTATCGCCAGAAAATTTGTTGTAGAGAAATGCTATTGCCAAAACAACAAGCGATAGTTGCGCCAATAGGGTAAATATATCGCCGTAGTTCCAATGAAAAACACGGAAGGTATAATGCAAGACCCAAAAAACCACAAACGCCAATTTTGCATAGTCGAGGAATCGCTTTTTCCTTTTCTTCAGAAAGTGCAGCGGATACAAAAAGAGCACGCCCGCCAAGCCTATGAGTAATATTGGGGATGCATAGGATACATGCAGTATTTTTAACATGATCCCTATAAGAACGATAGCACCCGCTATGCGCCAAGGCTGGTGAATTCGTACCCTTGCCACTCTTTAGGACTTCATTTCGGTAAAGTAATGATAGAACATCGGGATGGTTTCTATCCCTTTTAAATAGTTCCAAATTCCAAAGTGTTCGTTGGGGGAGTGGATGGCATCGCTATCCAACCCAAAGCCCATAAGGATGGTTTTACTTTTCAGTTCTTTTTCAAAAAGGGCTACAATAGGAATACTTCCACCACTACGTTGTGGGATTGGTGTTTTGCCAAAGGTAGCTTCGTAAGCTTTGGAAGCGGCTTGGTACCCAATACTATCTATAGGCGTTACATAGGCCTGCCCGCCGTGATGCGGGGACACTTTTACGGTCACTCCCTTAGGCGCAATGCTTTCAAAATGATTTTGAAACAACTCCGTAATGCGCTCCCAATTTTGGTTGGGCACCAGTCGCATGGAAATCTTGGCAAAAGCTTGACTGGCAATCACTGTTTTGGCTCCTTCGCCCGTATAACCACCCCAAATTCCGTTTACGTCCAAAGTAGGACGGATGGAATTGCGCTCGTTGGTGGTATAGCCTTCTTCACCATATACATCTTCAATATCCAATGCTTTGGTGTAGGCTTCTTTACTAAAAGGTGCTTCGGCCATTTTATCGCGTTCCTCACGGGAAAGTTCTTCCACTTCGTCATAAAACCCAGGGATGGTAATGTGCTTGTTTTCGTCGTGAAGCGAAGCGATCATTTTGGTAAGCACGTTAATGGGATTGGCAACGGCACCACCGTACAATCCACTGTGCAGATCACGGTTGGGTCCCGTTACTTCCACTTCCACATAGCTTAATCCACGCAGTCCTGTGGTGATGGAGGGAATGTCGTTGGCGATCATTCCAGTATCGCTAATGAGGATGACATCGTTGGACAGTTTTTCCTGATTGCGCTCCACGAACCAACCCAAACTTTCACTTCCTACTTCTTCCTCCCCTTCGATCATAAACTTCACATTACAGGGAAGCTGTCCTGTGGAGGTCATGTATTCCAATGCTTTTATGTGCATGTACATTTGCCCTTTGTCGTCGCAACTTCCACGCGCGAAGATGGCACCGTCGGGATGCAGGTCGGTGGCTTTTATCACGGGCTCGAACGGTGGGCTGTCCCATAGATCGAGCGGATCGGGCGGTTGTACATCGTAATGTCCATAGACCAAAACAGTGGGGAGATCGGGATTTATGATTTTCTCCCCGTAAACAATTGGGTATCCGGGCGTTTCACAGATTTCCACTTTGTCACAGCCTGCTTTTTCCAGACTTTCCTTAATGGCTTCTGAAGTTTTTATCACATCGTCTTTGTAGGCCGAATCGGCACTAATGGATGGAATTTTAAGCAATGCTATGAGTTCGTTGATAAAACGGTCCTTGTGTTCGTCTATGTAAGATTTTGCACTCTTCATGTATGTAGTTGTTATGCGAAGCCCCATAAGGAATTAGGGCTGTGGTTCGTTGGATGACGAAGGTACGAAAAGATGTAATTTTTGAAAGAAAGTTTGTTTGTTAATTATAAATCTTCCTTATATTTGCCGTCCCTAAGCGGATGTGGTGGAACTGGTAGACACGCTAGACTTAGGATCTAGTGCCGCAAGGCGTGGGGGTTCGACTCCCTTCATCCGCACAAAGCCTCTGAGAAATCAGGGGCTTTTTTATTTTATTTGTTGATGTCCGTCCCATTAGGAAACCCATTTCCCCCAATTGGAAGAAAAAAACTACCTTTAGGGTTCTCCCCAGCTTTTAGTCCGGTACGATCCATACCTGGAATGTTCTGCAATAAGAAACCAATAACCTAAAAGCAATACATCATGAAAACGAGATCCATCCTTCGCTTTACGGCCCTTTTTTCCAGTAGCATCCTAGTACTTACTGTGTTCCTATTCGTAGGCTGCAAAGACAAGGCCCCAAAAGAAGAAAACGTACTGGTAACTGCCGAGCCCCCTCAAAAGGTACACGTAGCCTTTGCCGGTGGTGGTTGGAGGGCCCATACTGCGCACTCTGCCTGGACCATTTCACTATTGGACAACGGAAACAAAAAAGTGAGCGATGTATTTTCCAGCGTGGGGACCCTATCCTCAAACTCGGGGGGAAGCTGGTTTAGCACCATGCTTACGTTTTCCAGTGATTTTGTTTCGGACCTTGAAGCCAAAGATGCCGCCAGCACATGGGCTACCTCCAGTGGTTGGATCGGCAAGCAACGACAACTCTTCGATGCTGCTCCCTGCGGAAGTGAACCCGAAGGGATTTACTTGGAGTGTGTGTTCGATTACTATACCAACAAATCCTATACAGGCGGTACCTATTGGAAGTTGATGGTCGAAAACCTGGTTTTTAAAAGTTATCCGTTGGGAAGTACCACGTTGAGTGATCCTCATCTACCGTGGGCAGCAGACAAGCCTTTGTTACTGGCTTCCACACTGCTCACTAATACTGTGGTGCTTAATAGTGAAGATAATGCAACCAACAATCATCGCTATTACCAAGCATGTCTTGCACCCAGTGAGACCGTTTTAAATGGCGATTCCGGATCCAATTGCAGTGACGGAAGACCGCCCGATGTTACCCCCGCTACCTTTTCGAGCATTCCCTCAGGCAGTAGTTATCAGCCCTCGCCCTTTTTTGCCGAATTGGGAACCAATACCCAATCCGGTACCTTTAACCTTGGGTACACAGCGGACTATGTAGTAGAAGATGCGCCCAAATTTACAGAGCCCTTAAAATTGCCTTTGCGGGACAGTGGTGTACCCGTTATGACGGCTGCCGCGGCTTCCAGTGCAGCGGGAGGATTTGGCGCCAGTGAGCATATTACGGGGGATTTCGATCTTTCCTATCTTTTTGAAGACAACGCCGTAAGTTTTGGCATGTCTGGGGGTGCCGTGAACTATGTGGATGCTAAAGGTTTGGACCTAAAAACACTATCCAACCAAAAAGTAGTACGGTTGGCCGATGGAGGCGCGGCAGATAATTCGGGCGTGGCCCAATTGGTACGTTCCCTGCAACTAAACAACCAAGCCGATGGATTTCACATTGTGGCTTTCGATAACGTATCGGATATCACCACAGTTGCAGGAGGTGCCAATGTGGGAGTCGACATTGCCAGTTTGTTTGGGTATAAGGATCCCCTTTGTGTGAATTTAAAACTTACCAAATATTGTATTGAGACACCCGACCTTCAGATTTTCGAAGTGGCTCCGTTAACGGGCACGAAGGCTACTTGGACACATCCCCTTAATTTAAAAGATGACAAGAGCGGCAATCAGTTGGTGTATACAAAATACGAAGTCACCACCAAGGCCAATCCTGCGTTGGGCATTGCGGGAGGCACTAAGGGAACCTTGCATTCCTTTACCTGTGCGTATCCTAAGGCATTTACGGCACCCATAGATGGTGATACCAATTTCGATGCCTACAGCAATATGTTCACCTTTATCAACTCGGGATTAAATGCAAACCAAGCAGAAGGACTACAGTATTTACAAGCCGCGTTGGGCTTATAAAACCCTAGCGGTTTTGGTTTATTAGAACTGGTCTGCCCTGAGCGGAGTCGAAATGTTTAAGGTTTAAGAAAGAAAAGTATTCCAAATTGGAATTTTACTTTCACGTTCTTTTTTCATTGATAAAAAAGAACCAAAAAATCTAGCCTGCCGATTCTTCTTCACCCATAGCATCCTCAATGCTGAACAAAATGAACTCGCTCCGATGGGCTCAAACAGCATTTTGTTCTTAACGCCTTTTCGGACTATGGGTCCCGAAGTCGAATCGAAGGCAGGATTGCCTCGACGTAACACTTTACCCTTTTATACAAGATAGGCGCAGTCAAGCTCCGAGACTCAGGTCAGCTGGAGGATGACCGCGGAGTTGACAAGTCGGTTTTCAGCGGGGCTGAAAAATCCCTTATAAAAGTGCCCTTTTCTTTGCACAAGCAAAGAAAATGAACATATAAAAATTAATCTCTGTAATATAAATGACAAAAATTTTTACATAAGACAATTATTTTGTCATGCCCCACACCCATGCACCACAACGGTACCCAACACTTTTACGGAAAACCGCTTCTGTATATTGGGAGAAAAAACCTACCTTTAGGGTTCTCCCCAGTTTTTATTCTAGTAGATGGAAGGCTGTTCCTTTGGTAAGGGATGGTCTGATGGGGTGTGGTGTGGGGTTTTGCTAGCGGGTATTTATATAGTTTAAAAATATTTGAATGGGAATCAAGTAACTCTTCGATAGATAGGTGATTGAAAGTTGAATAACGAAATGGAAAAATTAATATCAAAGCAATTAATGTCTAAGGTTAGAAATGAAGTTCTGACAGAGTCCTTTAAAATTTTTTCTGATGCAAGTGAAAATAGAGAAAGGAAAAAGCGGACTTATGAGATATCAGTTTTTCTTTCACATAAGCACAATGAAACTGAAATTATTAAACAAGCAGTAATACTATTTAAAGGGCTTGGAGTCAATGTTTATGTTGATTGGCTAGATTCTGAGATGCCAAAAACAACCAATGGATATACAGCAAAAAAAATAAAGGAAAGAATTAGACAATGTGACAAGTTTGTTTTATTAGCTACAGAGCGGGCAATAGAGTCGAAATGGTGTAATTGGGAATTAGGTTATGGAGATTCTCAAAAATACTCCAAAGACATAGCTGTTATGCCAATAACAAATACTGAGGGGGGAGCTTTTAGCGGGAGTGAATATTTAGCAATTTATCCTATAATTACTTCTGGCTTTACTTATTCAACAGGAACGTATTATGTCGAATTTGAAGGAAAAAAAGTTAAATTGTCTGAGTGGTTAAAAAACTGATATTATGGATGATAAAGAAATATTACATAAAGAAATTGATCTAATTCAAGGAGTAATTAACCGAATGGCAAATAACTCGTTTTTGCTAAAAGGATGGACAATTGCAATAATTGTAGGTGTTTTAGCACTTACTAAAGATACATTGTTGACCAATGACATAACTTATTTTTCAATTATACTCCTCATTCCTCTAATCGCATTTTGGTATTTGGATGCATTTTTCTTACACAAAGAAAGGTGCTATATAAAGTTGTATGATTGGGTTGTTGAAAACAGGTCAGAAACTAATGATTATCTATACAACTTAGATTATAGAAGATTTAAAAACGACGTAGATAATATTTGGAAAATAATGTGGTCATCAACTCTTATAGTCTTCTATGGGATAACGGCTCTAATTTTAGTAGGGATTACAATTTATAATATAACAATTTAAAATGGGCAAGAAAATATTCGTATCCTACAAATATGCAGATAATAAAGTCGAAAAACTTCCAAGCAAGGAATGGTTTGAAAGTACTACTCCAAGGGATTATGTTGATGAGTTTGAAAGGAAATTGGACAAAGAAGATGATATTTATAAAGGTGAATCAGATGGGGAAGATTTAAGTCATCTTTCTGAGATTACCATTGAAGCAAAGCTTAGAGATAGGATTTATGATAGTTCTGTGACAATAATTTTTGTTTCAAAAGGGATGAAAGAACTAGGAAAGTCTGAAAATCAACAATGGATTCCTTGGGAAATTAGCTACTCACTTAAAGAAATATCTAGAGGAGGTAGAACGAGTCAAACGAATGCAGTTTTAGTAGTTGTACTTCCAGACGAAAATGGATCATATGATTATTATATGTATCATAATCCTGAGTGTGACAGTACTACATATAGAACTGACCAAATGTTTCCGATAATGAGAGACAATATGTTCAATCAGAGAAAACCAAAAACAAAGGAATGCAATGGGAAAATTATTTATTATGGTTACTTTTCTTATATCTACTCTGTTAAGTGGGAATATTTTAAATCGGATTATAAAAGATATGTAAACATTGCAGTTTCAATTTTTGAGAATCGTGACAACTACGAAATAAAAAAAGAACTTGAAAGATGACTTGCAGTTATCTCTGAGCTAATTGTTGATGAAAAAACTATCCCCCTGCTAGCGCCAGTCTCCAGACGGGTGCTTCCATCAGCATAAGTAAGGACTTACAGTACATGAGGCAACAAGAAGCAAGATTTACATTACTTTTATAGAGTGTTCTGGAAAAGAAAGAAAAAGAAATCAAATGAATTTAAATGCAGGGAATGCGGGAAAGCCCATGAAGAATGGCCTGCCTTAGCTTTTAAGTCCCCTTATAATTATGCCTGTCTTTCTGATCAAGCCCAAAAAGAAAGGGGAAAATTGGATTCAGATTTTTGCCAAATCAAGCACGATGAGCAAACAGATCGATTTATTAGGGTCACCCTAACACAAAAAGTAAACGATCATTGCGAGGATTTGGAATATGGGCTTTGGGTTTCCCTTAGTGAAAAGAGCTTTTTTGATTATCTAGAAAATTTTGATAATAAAAATCATAAAGTAATCTATTTCGGGTGGCTGTGTAGTAACATCCCTGAGTATGGAGATACCATGTCGATTCCTTGCGATGTAAAGACAAGAACTGGAAACTCTAGGCCAGAAATAATTCCGCATAATGACCATGACCATCCTTTTGTAACAGACTATTACAACGGAATAACTAAAGAGGAAGCCGAGAAGAGAATAAATAAAATGCTGGAAAACGTTAAGTAACAAGGTGCTGAATTCTTCCAATTCTATTTTATGAAATTACCCAGAAACAGAGGCAAAGAAGGCCGTGACGATCTCCTTTTTGGTACCCCAAAAGTACAGGCGACCCTAAAAGAAGCGGTTGCAGATATACAGTACCTGCTCTCCCGCGGCTATGCCGAGAAGTCCGCACTGCAATTGGTGGGGAATCGGTACCGGTTGAACGTACGCCAGCAAAAAGCCGTACAAGGCATGGGTGCTTCCCAAGAGCAGATCGCCCAGCGCAAACAAACCGAGCTGCCTTTGGAGCAACTAACAGGACAGGACATCGCTATTGATGGCTTTAATCTGCTCATCATTCTGGAAAGCGCCCTGTCGGGCGCCTATGTCTTTAAAGGTCTGGACGACTGTTACCGCGATCTTTCCAGCGTACACGGTACTTACAAACGCGTACAACAAACCGAGGGCGCTTTACAACTCGTGGGCGATACCCTTAAGGAACTCCAAACCGGGAATGTGCTTTGGTATTTCGATCAGCCCGTTTCCAACAGCGGACGTCTTAAAACAATGCTGGGTGAACTCACCCAGGAAAAAGGCTACGATTGGAACATAGAGCTAGATTATAATCCCGACAAACTATTGGCCGAAACCGATCGCGTGGTGGTCAGTTCCGATGCTTGGGTACTCGATCGAGCAGGGCGGTGGTGCAACCTCGCCAAGGCGTTGATCGAAGGGAAAATTTCAGCAGCACAGGTCGTCTTTTCAAAATAAAGCAAGGGTTAGGTCTCGAACCCTTCTCCTTTTAAGCTTCCTCAATGGTCCTAAAAGTCAGGTTTACCCGTGGGGTTTTTACCAATTTAGTAGGGGGGAGCCGATGCAACCAATGGGTTTGCGTAGTACCTTTCATGACCAATAGACTGCCATGTTCCAAAAGGAGCTCTACCTTTTGTTTGGATACCTTGTGCTTAAAGGCAAACTTCCGTACCGCCCCCAAACTTAAGGATCCAATGGCCCCGTTGCGTTTTAGGTCTTTTTCGCCATCACTGTGCCAAGCCATGCCCTCACTTCCATCGTGGTATAAGTTTAACAAACAGGAATTAAAGGTTTCCTTGGTTTTCTGTTCTACAAGTTCCTTTAGTTCGAGCAATTCGGGCGTCCAGGGTAGGGCGAGTTTGGTGGTGTTGGAATAGGTATATTCAAAAGGCTTTTCGGCATACCAGGCGACCTTTCGTTTGGTGACGATCTTTTTACCATAAATAATAGCCTCGTCGTTTTTCCATGCGATGGTCTCTAGCAATTGCTTCAAATAGTAATTGGCGCGTTCCTGTGTAAGTATGGCGCCATAATAATGCACCGTACCCTCTTTGGGCAATAGGTTTCGGGTAGGATCTAAAGCATTAAACAAGTCCATTTTTCCATTTTTTATAAGCGTCCCTCATACAATGCCCGCAAGGTCTGTAGCCGTTTTGCAGGGCATCTTTTTCCGAGGCAAAAAACACACGGTTTTCCCGTTTCATTCGCTTACCCGATTTACAGTGCAAGGTTCCATAAATCTTCAGGTTTTTGTTTCCCCCAAAGATAATTTTTTGTGTTTTAATTTCTTGGTATAAGGCATTTTTGGAAAGTTCCGAATGCAGTATCATATTAACTTGCGGCATCGTGAAATATCACACCCAGTGTATGGCGTTGCCCCTTGTGTAGCTCACTTACCCCATGTTTCATCGTTGCCCGGTAATAACCCCGAGTGCCTTTTATGGGCCTAAATTGGGTAGTAAACAAGAGCATATCCCCTTTTTTAAGCGGTACCACTATGGCCTTGGACTGTGCCCTGGGCGTTTGTTGGGTAAGTACAAATTCCCCTCCTGTAAAATCTTTATTGGGTTCGCTCAATAAGAAAGCGGCTTGTATGGGGAAATAGATATCGCCGTATAAATCCTGATGCAAGGTGTTAAATCCCCCTTTCCCGTAGCGTAAGATCAAGGGAGTGGGCTTCAACTGTCCGTGGTCATGGCATAGGGCTTGCAATTCTTGGAGTGTTTTGGGAAAATGCTTGTCAATCTTAAGCACCTTCATCCATGCATTGGCAATGGGCGCCAGTTTGGGGTATATCCTTTCCCGAAGGGTCTGTAGCATTTCAGGTAGCGGATAGTCGAAGTATTTGTACTCACCTAAACCAAAACGGTACCGTTCCATGATCACGGTCTTTCGATAGCCCGTGGGTTTATCGTACAAATCCACCCATGTGGCACATTGCTTTTCCGATAGGAATTTGGGTACGATGGCATACCCTTTTTCATGCATGTTCTCGGTAATTTTTGCCCAATCCAAGGCTTCTATGTGTAGGTCTACGTGCTCCATTTTCCTATACATTAACCTGTGCCGCTTCCCAACCGATCATGGCCGATTTCCGGGTGGGACCCCACATATATCCACCTATGTTCCCCGATGCCTGTATAACCCTATGACAAGGGATTAAGAATGCTACAGGATTGCTGCCGACGGCCGTACCTATGGCCCTTGCTGCTTTAGGTCGTTCAATTTCCTTTGCAATGCTGCCGTAGGTGGTTACATCGCCCATGGGGATCTTTAAAAGGGTTTCCCAAACCTTTAACTGAAATGGCGTACCGTGCAGATGCAGTTTTATTTCGTTCAATTTGCTCCAATCATGCTGAAAAATAAATAAGGCATCTTGCTGTATCGTATCTACCACTTGATTGTATACAGCATTGGGGAACTTCTGCTGTAAACTTTCAAAAGCTTCTTCTTTGTTATTAAAAAAAGCCATGTAGCAAATGCCTTTAGGGGTAGAGGCTACCAATAGGTGCCCGAAGGGACTTTCGGCAAAACTGTAGTTGATAGAAAGGTTCGCACCGCCGTTTTTAAATTCGCCAGGGGTCATTCCTTCTATGTTTACAAAGAGGTCGTGCAACCTGCCTGTGCCGGACAATCCCATTTCGTGGGCCGTATCGAATAGTGTAGCTTGCTTTTCTTTTAATAGGCCCTTGGCGTAGTTAATACTTAGATATTGCATAAACTTTTTGGGGCTTACCCCCGCCCAGTTTGTAAAGAGCCGCTGAAAATGATAAGGGCTTATATGTACAGCTGCTGCAATATCGTTTAAAGAAGGTTGTTCCTTAAAGTTTTCGTTTATATAATCGATCGCTACCGCAATCCGATCATAATTTAATTGTTCCTGTTTTGTCATTTTCCTGAAATTTTATGACACAAAAATATAGGGGTTTTATAGGTCATAAAACCCGTTTCTTGCTAAACACTTTATACACTTGCATTTTCTGAAGAAGACTTTGCAAAAGGGGATCCTTCAAAATAAATTTGGAAGGAACCTAGTCTTTATTACATCTTTGTGGCAGTTCATTGAAAATGTTCTTTTGAAATTTTATGGGATATGTAAGTCAATAGTGGCTTGCATAACGTATAAAATAAAGATTATGAATTGGAAAATTCAGAAATTGAGTAATGGTGAGACCATTATTTCAAAAGAACCCGGTAATTCTATGCTACCTATTTTAAAATCGAAGCAACCCGTTAGGCTTGCGCCCATCTCATGGGAAGATTGCGAGGTAGGGGATATCGTTTACTGTAAAGTGAGAGGAAATTGCTTTACGCACCTGGTAAAAGGGAAAAACGGTAAACGTGGCTTACTTATTGGTAACAACCACAGTAGGATTAACGGATGGACCAAAAATGTGTATGGCAAAGTAGTAGAAATACTGCCGATGTCGTAGACATTTCAAATTAGAAGTATAACCAAAAGTATATATATGAAGCTGTTTTGTACACATATTGGGAACGCCTTAAGGGCATTTTTCTGTCGTGTGCATGGATAGTGGAACAAGAAAAATGATAATTCAGGAGGCGTTCAAGAAATTGAGCGCTTTTTTTTTGGATTTTTTTTCCGATTCCCTCCCTGGCACAACAAGAAGCCTTCTAAAATGCAAATCGCTGCCCTCCAGGCCATTGCATTTTACCACCGTATCCGCCACAACGCGGACAGGGATCTCTATATTCTGAATTAAATATAATTAACTGATAATCAATTAATTAAATCAATATTTTTATTGCGTAATTCAAAAAATGGTTTCATATTTGCACCGAAAGATTTACAAACAACTATTAAAACTGAAGCATCATGAAAAATGACAATTCATTACAGATCGTACGGACGAAACCGTGTTTTATGGTACGATTGCTTCGGTCCTTCTTATCCATGTAATTTTCACCTTACATAGAGAAGTCCGAAGCCCGCACAGAGTTTCGGACTTTTTTTTGGTCCTATTCCAAAGGCAACAATTCGAAACTTCCTAATTACATCATTGTAGAAACCCTTCTACGGTAGATGATACCTTATTGTAACATTAAACGTCCTAATCATGGGAAAGAAATTAAGCGGAAGGGACCTTATAAAATTGGGCTTTCCAAAAAACAATAGCATTAATATCACCTTAGGTCAGATAAATCGCTATCAGAAACGAAAAAAGAAAGAGCAGATATTACAAGAAGCCAAGCAGGTGCTCCTTAATCCAGAAGCCTATAAAAACGATGGCATCTGGGGAAAGATTGCCGAAAGTCTGTTGGATCCCGTAGTGGTAACAAGACAGAAGCTGAACCCGGTTCGTGCCCCTTTTCAAATCTATGGGGAAAACGAAATAGACGAACAGGCCAAGTACCAATTGTACGACGCCCTTAAGTTACCGGTAGCAGTAGCTGGAGCCCTTATGCCCGATGCGCATACGGGTTATGGATTGCCCATTGGCGGCGTGTTGGCAACACGGAATGCAGTGATTCCTTACGGAGTGGGGGTCGATATAGGATGTAGAATGTGTTTAACCATATATCCTATTAAGACGTCCTATCTAAAAGGGAAAAGCCATCAGTTGCAGAACATGCTTTCCGAACATACCAAGTTTGGGATGTACGAAACACACAAAGTGAAACACGATCATGAAGTTTTTAGCCGGGACGAATTCAATACGATCCCCTTGGTAAAAAAACTGAAGGACAAGGCGTACAAACAACTGGGCACTTCGGGCGGTGGAAACCACTTTGTGGAGTTTGGGGAAGTAGCCATTACCGACCCTGATAACGAGTGGGGATTAAAGGAGGGCAATTACCTCGGAATCCTTTCCCACAGTGGGTCTCGCGGGCTTGGCGCGAATATTGCAAAGCACTACACTTACTTGGCAACAAAACAGTGTCCGTTGCCAAAACATGTGCAGCAATTGGCGTGGTTGGATCTAAATACCCACGACGGACAGGAATACTGGCTCGCCATGAATTTGGCTGGGGACTATGCCCAAGCCTGTCATGACGATATCCATGCCCGTTTGGGAAAACTGTTGGGATCCAAGCCTGTAGCCAAGATCGAAAACTATCACAATTTCGCATGGAAGCAGATGGTAAACGGGGAAGAATGCATTGTGCACCGCAAAGGCGCTACCCCTGCGGCCAAAGGGGAACTGGGGATTATCCCTGGATCCATGACCGCACCGGGATACATAGTCCGTGGGAAGGGAAATGCCGAAAGCCTGCTATCGGCTTCACATGGAGCTGGTCGGGTGCATTCCCGAAGAAAGTGTAAAGAGAAATTTACACGCAGTGATATCAAAAAATCCTTGGCCGATCATGGGGTAACCCTAATAGGTGGAGGCATAGACGAGGCTCCGATGGCCTACAAGAATATAGAAACCGTGATGAACAACCAACGTGAATTGGTAGAAATCGTTGGGAAGTTCACACCTAAAATCGTCCGAATGGACAAATGAATTATGGGAGCAAATCATAACACAAAACGATACGGGGAGCTATGGCCCGACTTTAGAATTACGTTGGGTCTGGCTATTTTGGAAAAACTAAAGCCTTGGGTAACCCTTTCGGGCGGATGGGCTTGGCATTTTATGTCGCCCGATGCCCATGTGGAGTACAAACATGCACACGATCATAAAGACATCGACATTTTTGTACACCCTAAGGATGTGGCCCAGGTAATGGTTGTTCTATTGGAAGAAGGGTTCCAGAAAGTTTGGACCCGATACGATCATTTACCGAACCCTGAAAAATTTAGACGGTACGAAAAAGTAGAATGGCTTCCTGAAGGGAGACCCGTTAGGATCACGATCGACTTTTTTGAAGCCCGTGAATTAAAAACGATTCAGGTGAACGGATGGAATTTGGTAGCCCCCGAAACCTTGTTGAGCTACTATTCCAACATCCACTCCAGCGATAAGTGCTGGGCGGTTAAGGCTGCCCATGAACTGGTGGCAAAAGGATTGGATCCCGTGAAGCATGAATTGTTGATTAAAAACCCACTTCATGAAACCGTTAGAAAATAATACTAGGGTAGTGCAATTTACCGCCGGTCGGGGGCCGGCGGAATGCTGCTGGGTAGTCGCGAAGGTACTGAAGTTTTTCTTGGAAGACCTAAAAGCCCACCGATTGACCTATGAAGTCTTGGACCGCCAAGCGGGCCCTGAAAATGGTACGCTGCAATCGGCCACAGTGAACATTGTGGGGGATATCCCTTTGGGGTTTTTAGAATCTTGGCTGGGTACGATACAATGGATCGGGAAGTCGGAATACCGAAAGTTCCACAAACGGAAGAACTGGTTTGTTGGCCTCTTTGTTTTGGAAACAGCTACACAACGCACGGTATTGGAAAAGGATTTGAAATTCCAGGCCATGCGTAGTTCGGGACCGGGTGGGCAACATGTAAACAAGACCAATTCGGCCGTTCGGGTTACACACCTCCCAACGGGGGTGAGTGTTCAGGTTATGGATAGTAGATCCCAACACCAAAACAAGAAGATTGCAAGGGAGCGTTTACAGGCCAAATTGAATGAAACCCACAGGGAAGCCTTGAGGAAAGAGGTGGAACAACAATGGGAAAACCATTTGCAGTTAACCCGCGGGAATCCTGTTCGGGTGTTTACGGGCGCAGACTTTAAACCGAAAAAGGAAAAGAGGAAACACAAAGTGAAACGCCAGCAGGATAAAATGGAATTGAAGAAAAGAGGGTATTATGAAGATTGAATTGGTTTTCGCTTTATGTTACTCTAAGACATAAGTAGCCTCCCCAAATTTTAGATACTCTTCGCCCCTTAAAATATAATCCGTTACCTGTACCGTGTCGTCACTCTTTAGGGTGTAAACCGTTTTGCCTTGCTCCGTTTCTGGCGAACCCCAAAGGATGGTGAGCTCCTCTTTTGTGGCTTCTCCAGTCAATGGTAGAGTGATGCCCCGCGAATCGAACCAAGAACCAACGACCGAGGAGTCTTCGCCCATCCTATAATACGCTTCCGCTTTAAACACAATATCGGAGGCCTCTTGGCCTTTTCTTCTGTTTTCGAAACTTAGGTGATAAAAAGCCCCATCCAATTCTTGGGACCACACCATGGTAAAGGTAGCAGGGCTACCCATTAACGTTCCTGTGCCTGTCCATTTGTTGCCTTCAAACTGATCGAAAATAGTTTGCCCGGATACACTACCAAAAGCCAGTGCGATGAGTACAAAAGTGAAAAGAGATTTCATAGGGAGTCTTGTTTTATGTTGCCATCCATAGCCTCAAAATAATAAAAAATCCCGATTTACAGCCAGAAATATTTCACCCTCAAGGAGTTGATGAAAGGAGTAGGTCCTTCATCGAAATCAAAATTTCAGCAACCCAGACGGTCTTTTCGAAACAAATTTTATTTAGCGTTAGCATCATATTGTACCGCACAAACAATATTTCCTTCCGTATCCAGAAATTTGATGAGCCATCCAACATGGGGGATGGCTGTTTTGGGCATTATAATGGTACCCTTGTTTTCCTTTACAGCCTCTATGATGTGCTCTATGTTTTCAACCTCAATAGAGCATTCAAAACCAATTATCTTTTCAGATAGAGGGCTATACTTTCTCGATTGCAATGCCCCAATGGGTTGTGGGTGTTCTCCAGTAGTATCATTTATTTGCAGAAAATCCCCTGGACCGTAACTGTTGAATCCCCAACCGAACAGTTTTGAATAAAATTCTTTGGCCCTTTGTATATCGTCTACATAGACCGCAAAATGTTTTAAACTATTTACCATAATTGTATTGTTATTAGCTAGGATTGGTTCCCTCCCCGTGGTTTTTTAATGGAACTATGCCCGTTTAGAAATTTCCATGAATCCCCTTCCTTGATGGTTAGTATGGTCATGGCTCCATCCAGAGTAAAACTAAATCCGGAATGCAGTTCTATATCCTGGACATATTGTATAAAGAGGGACACCGTATTTGCATTTACTATTTGTACATCGGTTTGGGATATCTTAAGCGTTACATTTTTTACGCTCGGGTAAAAATCCTCGATCCCCTTGATGAGGGATTCCCTATTGGGATATTGCATTAGCCCATCTTCTACCCAAAAAAAACGATCATCTTTGGAGAAATAATAATCCACACCTTTTAATCCCTTATTGTTCACATGGTTTGTATATGCCTCGACCATGGTTTTTACTTCGGTAGTAATGGTTTGAATGTCTATGGGCGATGTATCTGTTGTGCACGAAAGACAAAACAGTAGAAGCCCTATATAAGCGTATTTTTTCATATTTCTATGGTTTTAAAAGGTTTATCAGAATTCCAATCGTGTAGTATTTCAGTTTTAAAAGTGTAAAAATTGGTGTGTTCGCACAAAATGATCTTAAGCTCTTTTTCATACTTTTTAATAACACTAGGGGCTACACCCAATAGCTCTTTATAGGATCGGTTCATATGAGAAGAATCCCAAAACCCCGTATCATATGCTGTTTCTTTAAGAGACTTCCCTTGTAGTACAAGGTTTAAAGAAGTTAATACTCTCATCCATAGTATGAAACTTTGTATGGGTTGTCCCACCTGTTTTTTAAACAAGTACCTCAATCTGCTTTCGGACAAGCACACATGGGCCGCAATATCCTTTACCTTAAATTGTCTGTCTTGCGATTTTGCTATGAACGATATGGCTTTTAGTACACGCTCATCTTTTTGTATGGGGGATTCGAAAGTGATGAGGTGATTTATGATGGTGAGAAATCCTTTAAAAAGCGCTTTGCAGTCATTTGTTACGATGAGTTTCTTGAAAAAATTGGAACTTATCCTGCTTATATCCGAATCTTTTAAATCGCTTATGTCTCTATCGCTAAGGTATTTTTCTGTCAACTTTTTGGCATAATCACTTTCCCTATCGAGATAAATGAACAATTGTATGCTATTATTACTATCCAATTGATGCATGTGTGAATCTCGAATTAAAGCTGCTTTATGAGCTTTCCATTCGGTCGATTTATCTTTTAGGAAGAATTCTTTATCGATATCGAAAGCTAGCTGAAGAGTATCATGCCGATGGGGATCTGTATGAAAAGAAGTCCCCCAAAATGCACTAAGACCATTCCAAACATAAAGAGCCGAAGTAACTCCAGTATTCCCACTTATGTTTTCTGACGTATCGATAGTTGCTGTTTTGAAAATAAAATTACAAAAACGCAAAGTGGATGGATTGTAAAATCTGACTGAAAATTGATAAAGACTTAGTAGGTTTATACAGAGTCCATGGATTTGAGATCTAACTTTTAGAATTTAAACAAGAGTACTTTCAGAAACTGAAATATATATACAAGATTTAGTAATATATATACAGAGGCGACTTATAATTCCTACAATTTTACCCCCTTGGTTTATTCGTCAAAAAAATAAATTTTAGTTTCCAAATTTGGAAACCAAATTATATCTTTGCAAAAAGTTTCATTTTGAGCGAGATAGACAAACAGTCCCTGTTAGACCTCTACGCCCTCACCTTTAAGGAGGACAACTATCCCCCTGTGGCGGGTAAGATCCTTGGGTTGTTTTATATCTCTAACCCAAAGTATTTCACCTTCGAGGAATTGATGGAAGAAGTAGGTGCGAGTAAGAGTGCCATAAGCAAGGCTTTAAAGTTGCTTTTGGAGCGTGGTGATGTAAATTTTACTATCTTAAAGGGTAGTAAACGCAGACGTCATTTTTATTTGGATACAGAAGGGATTGTGGACAGTTTGCAACGATTGGTCGATGCCTATACCATGCAAACCGAACTACTGCAAGAAACACTAACGATTAGAAATGAAGAAAACGAAGAAATGAATCTTTTTATAACCAACCTTATTAAATTCAATAACGAAGTACTTACATACATAGATCAAAAACTAAAGGAACATTTTTAAGATGTTAAAAACACCAACCATGATGAGACAATTAATATGTATTGTTTTCCTTTTTGTTTCTGCCCTTACCATTGCCCAGAAACAAAACTACAACATAGGGATCCTCTTGGATAACAGAACCCAAGAGCTAAGCCCCTTACTGTTGCAAATGCAAAACCAGATTAAAACCGTAGTGGGAGAGGATGCTGATATCAGTTTTTCTGAAGCAAACATTTTGGTAAATAATTACAGCTTGGATAAAGCCAACCAAAACTATCAACAACTGCTTGGCAACGATACCGATATTATCCTGGCCTTTGGGGTGGTAAACAATAGTGTGGTTAGTAACCAGACTACTTACCCCAAGCCAACCATCTTGTTTGGGGCCGTGAATCGGGATTTTAATACCATCGACTTTTCCAAGCAAACTTCGGGAATTAAGAATTTTACCTATTTGGTACAACCCGAATCCTATTTGGAAGATTTCACGAAGTTCAAGGAGTTGACCAATTTCGAAAACCTGGGAATCATTATAGAAAGGGATCTTGTGGATATTCTTCCGTTAAGGGAAACCTTCGATAGGGAATTTCAACAACTGGAAGCGAACTACAAACTAATTCCCTACAAAACCATTTCGGACATTACTTCCAACCTCGACGGTGTAGATGCTGTTTACATTGCGGGTGGATTTTTTCTGAATGACGAAGAAGTGGATGCCTTGGCGCAAGCCTTTATCGAAAAACAGTTGCCATCCTTTACCATCAATGGAGTGCGGCAGGTACAACAAGGGATCATGGCTACCAATCAGGCGGAAGATAATCTGGATCAGTTCATGCGTCGCATTTCCCTATCGGTAGAAGGTTACATAAATGGAACGCCTTTGGCCGATATGCCTGTCTTTATCGATTACAACCCACGGTTAACGATCAACTTCAATACCGCAGAGCAGGTAAATGTGCCTATTAAATTCAGCTTAATAAACGATACCGATTTTGTGGGCGAGATGAAAAATGTACTCTCCCAGAAAACCTACAACCTGTTGGATGTTATTAACGAAGCCCTGAACGAAAACCTCTCCCTTAAATCCAACCAAAAGGATGTGGAATTGAGCGAGCAGGATGTAAGGACTGCAAAAAGCAATTACTTGCCAAGCCTTACCGCCGCAGCTAATGGAACGTATACGGACCCCGATTTGGCGGCCATTAGCAATGGGCAAAGCCCCGAATTTCAGACCGCAGGGAATGTTACTTTAAACCAAACCGTGTTTTCGGAAGCTGCCAATGCCAACATTTCCATTCAGAAAAGCTTACAAAAAGCCCAACAGGAAAACTTCAATACCGAACAGCTCAACACCATTTTCGATGTCTCGAATGCCTATTTCAATTGTTTGATTTTGAAGGCGAATTTGCAGATACAGGCGCGTAACCTCGATCTTACCAAACGCAACTTGGAGATCGCCGAACAAAACTTCGAAGCTGGGGAGTCGGGCAAGTCGGATCTGCTGCGTTTCCGTAGTCAGATGGCACAGAACACCCAATCGTTGGTGGAAGCCATCAACCAATTGGAGCAGAGTTTTGTGCAGTTGAATGCACTTCTTAACCAGCCTGTGGATCGGGAGATCGATGTAGCGGATGCAACATTGGATGATGGTCTTTTGGAAAATTACAACTACGATAATTTCATCAATGTATTGGATGATCCTACATTGCGGGAACCTTTTATACGATTCCTTATACAGGAAGCCAAAGCCAATGCCCCTGAGTTGAAGTCGTTGGGGTACAATCTCGATGCCACCGAACGCAATTTAAGACTGAACAGTGCAGGACGGTTTTTGCCTACCTTGGCATTGCAAGGGCAATATAACCGCGTTTTTAACCGAAGTGGCGAAGGAAGTACCGCACCTCCGGGATTTGCTTTGTTGGATGATAATTACAACGTGGCCCTTAATGTGTCCATTCCTATTTTAAACAGCAATCAGACCAACATCAACCGACAGATTGCCGTGATACAAAAAGACCAACTCAACATCAATAAGGAAAACACCGAGCTGGCCATTGCAGCCAATATAAGGACCGCCGTGTTAAACGTGGTGAACCAGGTATCGAACATAGAACTGTCCAAGGTATCCGAGGAAACCGCCTTGGAATCTTTAGAGCTCACCCAAGCATCCTATACCAGTGGTGCGGTGAATATCGTACAACTTCTCGATGCCCAAAACAACCTACTCAATGCCCAATTGGCAAAGACCAATGCCGTGTACAATTATTTGATCAATGTATTGCAGATGGAGCGTTTCCTAGGCTATTATTTCCTGCTGCATAGCGATGAAGACAATGCCCAATTCAATCAAAAGTTTTTTGAGTTTTTAAATAATGAGAATTAACCAACCAAAGATAAAAGAGCGTAAAATGAAACTAGTAACGAAGATTTTAATCGTATTGATTTCGGTAGGATTGTTTTATTCCTGCGGAGAAGACAAAAAGGAAACCGAAAAGTTTTTACGTCCCGTTAAGTACCAAGAAGTAGGATACTTGGGAGGGGAAAAAATACGGAGCTTTAGTGGAACGGCACAGACCGATAAGATCATTAATTTGAGTTTCCGAAATACGGGAATCATCACCCTGTTCGATATTAAATTGGGACAAAAAGTGAAGAAAGGGCAGCTATTGGCCAAACTGGACAATGTACAGTCGCGTTTGTCCTACGAACAAGCTGTTACCCAGTTAAACAGTGCCGAATCGCAAATGAACACGGCCAAGTTGAGCCTAAACCGGGTGCGCTCCTTATACGAAAAGGGGAGTTCTTCCCTGAGCGATTATGAAGCAGCGAAGAATGCCTATAAAACCGCTCAGGAAAGTTACCAATCTGCAAAACGAGGGGTTGCCATTCAGCAAGAGCAGATACAATACGGTTACCTCTATGCGCCCGAAGACGGGGTGATTGCAGCGGTGACCTCGGAAATCGACGAAAATGTAAGTCCAGGGGAGGCAGTGGCCACCCTCAACGCAGGATCCGATATGGAGATTACCTTGGGGATCCCTGAAAGTGTGATCAATGGAGTAAAAACCGATATGAATGTCATGGTGGATTTTTCCTCCCTTCCCGGTAAAAAGTTCGGGGCAAAAGTAACCGAAGTGGCCCCTGCGGTCGATGCCAACACGGCTACCTATCCCGTTCGTGTTACCGTGACCAATCCCACCGATGAGATTAAGAGTGGTATGGCTGCTAATGTTACCTTCGATTTTGGTGACCGTAAGGCCAGCACCACCACTTTGGTGGTTCCTGCCAATGCGGTAGGTGAAGATAGCAATGGTCGTTTTGTGTTTGTTATTGAAGGCGAAGGGGAAAACACCAAAGTAAAGAAACAGCAAGTATCTATTGGGAATCTTACCGCTGAAGGTTTCGAAATAACATCAGGCCTATCCGCAGGGCAACGAATTGCCACAGCTGGATTGCAAACCCTGTTGGACGGACAGGAAGTGAAACTTCAGTAAAACTAAACCAACCCACGAATGAATTTAGCAAAATTCTCTATAGAAAAGAACCGCATTACATTTATGGTACTAGCTACCATCATCTTAATGGGGTTAGCGATGTATTCCAGCTTATCACGTGATAGTATGCCTCCCTATACAGTTAGGGTAGCTACGGTAGTATCCCAATTTCCTGGAGCCAGCCCAGAACGGGTAGAGCAATTGGTCACGGATAAGATAGAAAAGGTAGCCCAAGAATTGCCAGAACTTAAGGAAGTTTCCAGTACGTCCAGAACGGGCTTGTCGGTAGTAAATGTTACCCTAAAAGATGAGGTGTCTAAAGAAAAGATGCAGTCGGTTTGGGATCGGTTACGAAGAAAATTGGATGCCTTGCAAGGACTACCGCAAGGGGTAGAACCTTCCTTAAACGACGATGGTATTGGCGATGTATATGGAATTGTGGTAGGGCTCACATCAGACGGGTACAACTATGCCGAAATGAAGGAGTATGCCGACGATATTAAAGATGACCTTATTAAGCTACCCGATGCTGCCAAAGTGGAGATGGGAGGAGAGCAGGAAGAACGTGTGTTTGTTGAGTTCGATAACACCCGCCTTAAGGAATATGGCCTATCTGCCTCCAAATTGCAACAGACCATTACTTCTACCAATATTTTGAACTCGGGAGGACAGGTAAATTTAGGGGACGAACGCATCATCCTTGAACCTACAGGGAATTTTAATTCCGTAGAGGATATCCGCAATATGCTTATTTCGGTAGGAAGCGATAATACCCAATTGGTAAAATTGGGCGATATCACCACCGTAACCAAAGGCTACATAGATCCACCTACCCAGAAAGTACGTATTAATGGGAAAGATGCTATTTCGTTGCATGTTAACCTAAAGGAGAATGCCAACGTAATCGCTTTGGGGGAAGAAGTGAATAAGGTGGTGAATAAATGGCAACAACAACTTCCCGTAGGGTTGGAACTTACACGGGTTTCCTCCTTGGATACCTATATCGATGCCAAAGTGAGCGATTTTATTGTCAACCTCATGCAGTCCATAAGTATTGTATTATTGGTTATGCTTGTTTTCTTGGGCTTTAGAACCGGATTTGTTATTGCGAGTCTTATCCCCATTGTTACCATCATGACCTTAATGATTATGGGAATCATAAAAATGGGGCTCAATCAGGTGACGCTAGCGGCTTTAATTATGGCTTTGGGAATGCTGGTGGATAACGCCATTGTGGTCGCCGAAACCATTATGGTGAAATTGGAACAGGGCATAAAAAAGAAACAGGCAGCCGTGGAAGCCTTTTCAGAATTATGGATGCCGCTACTCATTTCAACTTTGACCACTTCGGCAGCCTTTTTGGCCTTTTACCTTTCCCCTACTACCATGGGAGATATTGTAGGGCCCATTTTTGTCGTGATTACCATTGCCCTGATGTCTTCTTGGATCATAGCACTAACCGTTATTACGTTGTTCTGCTATATGTTCTTGAAGGTGGCTCCCAAGGGAGAAAAGAAACCTAGCTTCATCGATCGAATCATCAATAGCTTAAAAAGCAAGTATAAAGACCTTATTTTATGGGCGCTTTCCAATAAGTGGAAAGTGATCATTGGGATTTTTGTGGTGTTCTTCGCTTCGCTGTATGGTTTTACCAAAATACCCTTCATCTTTTTCCCAGATAGTGACCGGAACATGATCACGATCGATATCAATCTTCCAGAAGGGAACAAGATCGAGCGCACTACCGAAGTAGTGGAGCAAATAGGGAAATACATGGCCGACTCACTTCAGATAAATGATCAAAGAAGTTTAGGAGTTGTGGACTGGTCTTCCTATATAGGAGAAGGTCCCGAGTCCTACGATTTGGGCTATTCCCCAGATGAGGCCAACTCCAATTATGCACATATTCTCGTAAATACCACTTCCTTTAACGAGAACAATGCGATGATTGCCAAGTTGGATAAGTTTACTTTCAACAACTTTCCCAATGCGGATATTAAAGTAGGTTCTTTGGCATCTGGTGGAGGGGGAACCCCCATAGAAATCAAGGTTTCGGGGAGCAACCCTGATGAGTTGTCCAAAATTGCTGAAACGGTTAAACTGAAATTATCTTCCATAGCAGGTACCAAAAACGTAAAGGACGATTGGGGGCCGAAGAGTAAAAAATTCTTGATCGAGATTGACCAAAACCGAGCACAAACCGCTGGGATTACCAGTCAGGATATAGCTACTTCACTACAAACCGTATTGGATGGTTTTCAAACCGGGGAATACCGCGAAGAGGACAAGTCCATCCCTATCCTTATGCGAAGCGATAACAACCAGCAGCAATCGTTGGCGTCTTTGGAAACCCTAAATGTGTATTCGCAAACTTCGGGGAGAAGTGTGCCGCTTTTACAGGTGGCCAGTATTGTCCCCCAGTGGCAATATTCTAAAATTAGGCGTTTCGACCTACGAAGAACCATAGATGTAACCAGTGAGTTGCGTGAAGGTGGAAATGCTTCGGCCATTACAGCCGAGATAACCCCGTGGTTGAACGAACAAATCAAAACCTGGCCACAGGGATATCGTTACGAATTTGGGGGTGATGCCAAACAAACCAACGAGAGTATGGGATCCATTATAGGGTTTTTGCCCATATCTGCCTTTATTATTGTTTTGTTGCTTATCATTCAGTTTAATTCCTTCCGAAAAATGGGAATGGTGGTACTTACCATTCCTTTGGGGATCATAGGAGTGGTAATCGGTTTATTGACCTTTAGGGAAGCCTTTGGATTTATGCCCTTTTTGGGGGTGATCTCATTGGCGGGAATCGTAATTAACAATGCCATTGTACTTATAGATAGGATGGAAATAGAACAGAACGATCTGGGAAGAACCGAACAGGACGCTGTGATTGCTGCCTGTTTGCAACGCTTTAGACCTATATTACTTGCTACGTTTACCACCGTTTTGGGATTGATTCCGCTGTACCTTTCAGGAGGGGAAATGTGGGAAGGAATGGCCGTGAGCATTATGGTGGGGCTGCTTTTCGGGACCATCATTACTTTGGTGTTTATTCCGTCCCTATACAGTGCTTTGTTTAAGGTAAGCTACAAAGAGTACGAGTTTAACGAATCCCTGTTGGACGAATAATTCTGTGTTATGGGTCACAATTTGAGACAGTACTTAAAACTCTTGTGGCAATCCATGGTTTTTTGGAGCCTTGCCATGGCTTTTTATTCAATTTTCCGCTATTTCGGGATGGACTCCGAACGTGGGGTTACCGTAATAGAAGAGATGTCGGGGATGAGGAATTTTCTAAAACCCCTTATGTCGTTTTCAATCATGGGAGCACTCTTGGGCGTCCTTTACGCTTCCATAGATTTCTTTTTCGATAGAATGGTTTCCAAAAGGCTTAGTCTGGGGTTTGTATTGCTTATAAAGACCTTTGTAGAGTTTGTCATTACTATTGGAGTCTTTACCCTTACCCTTATGGTAGCTTCCAATATATTCAGTTTTATCGAATTTGATTTTAAAAGAGGCTGGTGGCTGGAAGATAAAACGACTTGGGCATTGCTTTTTTATATCGTAATCGCTTCCCTTGTTTTTTCTTTCATTAAGATTGCGCTTCAACGTTTTGGAAGGGGAGTTTTCCTGAAAATCCTTTGGGGAACTTATAAAAACCCCAAGGAAGAAGAGCGAATTTTTATGTTTCTAGACTTAAAGGATTCCACTACCATTGCCGAACAATTGGGGCATCATAAGTACAGCCAGTTTATCCAGGATTGCTTTTTCGATCTAAACAATGTCGTCCTTAAATACGAAGCCGAAATCTACCAGTACGTAGGCGATGAAGCCGTATTGAGTTGGTCGTACAAGCGGGGCTTGTCCAAAAACAACTGTTTGGGGGTGTTTTTTGCTTTTGAAGAAGAGCGTGCTTCCCGAAAAGACTATTATTTGGAAAAATACGGTGTCTTCCCCGAGTTTAAAGCAGGCTTGCACGGCGGAACCCTCATGGCAGCCGAAGTTGGATTTATAAAAAAGGAGTTGGCATACCATGGAGATGTGATTAACACCTCTGCACGTATACAAGCGGAATGCAACAAACACAATGTAACCCTGTTGCTGTCTGAAAAGTTGCTGAAGGATTTAAAAATGAAAAGCTCCGCAACCTCCAAAATGATCGGCGATGTGTTGCTAAAAGGGAAGAAAAAGGAAGTAAAAATTCATACCATCACCCATTATGTTTAAGGATTTGTACAAACGCCGTTTCGAGATTTTTCTAACCGCACAATTGTCGGTATTGTTTGGGTCGTTGTTTTTCCCGCATGACTTTTTTGAATACACCCTACTGCCCATTCTGTATTTAATCACCATTGCGGCAGGAATCTTAATGATCTCGAAGCGAAAGAAGCTGATGTATTTTTTTATTGGCTTGTTTGTCGTCGCTGCCTTTATATTTGGTTCCAGTATGATTGCCCGAACCGAAAACACCGAAAACATCCTCATACGACTAACTATTTATTTTGTCTTTCACATTATTGTTACCTGGAATATCATTCAACAGGTTTGGAAAGCCAAGCGGGTGACTAGGAATGTGATCATAGGCTTAATGAGCGGTTATATTTCGTTGGGCTTTTTGGCTTTCTTCCTCTTTATGTCCATAGAATTAACCCATCCCGGAGCTTTTATTGGGCCTTTGTTGGAGACCACGGACTTTGCATTGCAATCCGAAAGCATTTTATACTATGCCTATATTACCTTGCTTACCATTGGTTATGGGGAAATAGTGCCTGCCATACCCATTGCCCAGAAAGCAGCCATACTGGTGGGACTGGTAGGGCAGTTCTATTTAGTGATCATTACGGCTGTGGTGGTAGAAAAATACATTAGGCATTCTGCTGGAGAATAAAAAGAGGGGAGCCCCAATGCGGACTCCCCTGTTATAGGCCGTTCATATACCGACCCTATTGTTTCACTATCTTCTTTACAGTGGTCTTGTTGTTGGACGCGATTCTGGCGAAGTAGAGCCCGGATCCCAGTGTGGACACATCCAGTTGTACCGTACCGCCCTGTGCCTGCAGTGTTTTGAGGAGCACGGCCCTTCCCAGTTCGTCGAAGACCTCGACCCGTACGCTGCCTTCCAGTTCACTGGAGGCTATGCTCAACAGGTTGTCCACGGGGTTGGGGTATATGTGCAATTCGTTAAACTCGTAGTCCGTAGTCTCCAGGATGGCCTGCCCCTGTTCGCCCGCTGTGGTAACAGCGCCATCTGTCTGCCCTGTGTTTTCCTGGGGGGCTGCGCCTGTGTCCGACACGGCTTCCGGGGCCTTGGGCGACCAGAGCGGTTGGGGTGCAACTTGCAGTTGTAGCGGGACGATGGAGATACAGTCCGGATCATACGGATCCGGGAAACCACTGAAGGTGGATACCCTGGCAAAAATGGCAGTGGCTGTACCGTTGCTGTAATGGGTTGGGTTGGTTAGGGGGTTCATCCCCGAGAGTGCATCCCCATAACTCAAGTGATAGGAGAACTCTACATAGTCTTCGGTACGGGGGTCCTCAAAACCGATGTCTATGTTTCTGGCTGTAAGATCGAAGATTGGGTTGCCGCCACCGTCTGTCCCGATGGGCTCCAAGCCGTCTACCGAATGGTTTATGCGGATGGAGTGTATGAGGGTATAATAAGCCTCTCTGTAGATATTCGGCTCTAAGGAACTTCGTACCTGTATGCGAACGACATCGTAACGACGGGCGGCACCAAATGCTATTAACCCAATTGCTTGTAGCTGTGTGGGGTCTTCGATGTCTTCCCACCCTATTCCGGAATAGTACTGGTACTTGATCTCAATGGGAGATTGGTTAGCTGCCAGCACTTCCCCTTCATACCCGGTGAGGTCGACGGAAAGGGGCAGGGTATGCGCGTCCGGGTCCCCGTCACAGGGGTAGATCGATTTTTGTGTGAATGGGATGGTGATGCTTACGGCATGGAGCTCGAAGCTGGCGGTG
>JANQKN010000197.1 GCA_028281065.1 Flavobacteriaceae bacterium
GTCGTAATTCTTCAACCCTTTCAAGAAACTGGGTAAAATTAAATCTACCTTGTTCGAACAATTGGTTATTTTTGAACAAGGTAGATTTAATTTTACCCAGTTTCTTGAAAGGGTTGAAGAATTACGACAATTAATTAAGGTACAAAGATCTTGTTCTTTATAGCAAAGATTACAAGTCCTGTACGGTTACGCAGGTTCAGTTTTTCGAAAATGGCATTTCGATAACCCTCTATGGTTTTTGGGCTTAAAAACATAACATCGGCAATTTCCTTATAGGTCATTTCGGTACAGGCCAGTTTTATGAATTCTATTTCGCGCTCCTTAAGAATGCTCTGGGGTGATTTCTCTTTTCCAGATAGGGAATCGACCAACACCTTGGTCACCGTATTGGTATGGTGGAACCCTTTTTCCATAACTTCCAGTAATGCGTGTTGCAGTTCGAACTTTTTTACGTCCTTCATAAGGTATCCCTTGGCGCCCGCCCGAAGCATTTTTAAAATGGTGGTTTCGTCTTCTTCTATGGAAAGGGCCAGTACTTTTACCTGCGGATAGTGCTCGTAAACGTGGGCCGTAGTTTCGATTCCGTTTAAGATGGGCATATTTACATCCATAAGGACAATATCCGGGATATTCTTGGGGTTTTTAAACTTATCCAATAGCTCCTGTCCATTCTTGCAAGTATACAGGACCTCAAACTGTTCAAAACCCGCTACAAGCCCCCCTATGGCTTGCGACAAGAGGTTATGATCGTCTACAACTACTACGGAATAACTCATGACGTTTTATATTTATAGGTTAGATTTAATTGGGTTCCCTCCCCTTCTTTGGATGTAATTTTTGCACTTGCATTTATAAGGTGCGCCCTACTTTTAATATTGGTAAGCCCTATCCCTTTTTTGGAATCCAACTGCGAGGTGTCGAAACCAATACCATTGTCCTTGGCTGTAATCTTTAACCGATCATTGGTATAATCCACATTTACTTCGAGTTTGGTGGCTTTGGAGTGCTTTATCGTATTGGTAAAAAACTCCTGTAATATCCTAAAAAAGATTACCTCTACCTTATTGTCCAAGGCAAAAGTCTCCTTAGAGAACGTAAGGCTGGCCTCCAAATACTGCATGCGGTTAAAGCGTTCTATCTCCAGTTTTAAAGCTTCTACCAAGGATAGGCTTTTAAATGTATCTGGATTTATGAGCTTGGATAAGCTCCTAAGCTCTGTTAGACTCTTTGCAATGGTTTCGGAAGCTTCCAGAACACTGGGGGAAACATCGTCGGCATTTTGCAACTGTATCTTGGCCAGCGTAAGCATTTGCCCGATATTGTCGTGCAACTCCCAACTTATGTTCCTAAGGGTCTCTTCCCTAATCTCCACCTGCGTTTCTATGATCTCTTCCTTAAAACGGTTTTCGGCCTCTTGCTGTTCCCGTAATAATTTATTTTTTCGTCTTTGAAATACGGCAAACAGTATGATAACTGTTAATGCCAAGCAAAAGGTTATGATCGAAAAAATAATTAAAAACGATTGTACTCCTTCTTGGTCCATAAAAATCCTATGATGTAACAGCCATAGAGAATTAGGTTTAAACTAATTAATATGATAATATAACTTAAAAGTTGTATTCCTGTATATTCCATTAAAAAAAACAATGGCACCATTCCCATATAAAATAACAATAAGGCCGTTGATATCCAAAAGCTCAGCTTGTATTTAACAATAAGCACCTCATTACTATTTAACAGCTGGTGAAAGTGAAAAATGGTAAGTACCAACAAGAAAACGGCTCCAGCAAAAAAGGTATAGGTATGGTATTGTTCCCAGCTATCTAAAAACAAACTGAGAAGCGCCACAATCCCAAAAATAACAGTAAAGGGAACAACTGCTTTTTTAAAATTGGGGCGCTTTAATATGTTGTAATACCAATTAAAGTAAAACAGAAAACTAATAATAGTAAATCCGTTGTACAACCACCAATTATTTACATGAAACACATCTGCCAAAAAGGCTCCAAATCCATCTAAGATTACCGTAAACCACAAAAAGAACAGAAAATACTTTTCATGGGAATGCACATATTTTTTAAAATGAACAGAGGCTACAATAGCCGCAATCAACTGTAGAGCATTGGTAATATAAAATAGATCGGTAAGCTCCATTGTTATTATAGGTCTTGTGGTGGCTTCCCTCCGTGACCATAATTCAATGAGTTGATGCTATCAGCTGGCTCATCGTCTGGTGGCATAGGAAAGAACCCTCTTTTAATTCCTGCTGCTCCTGGCGTACTGGTTGTAGGCACCAATAGCACGGTAGCATACGGGTACTGATCGTTCCCCTGTGGTTCTGGGTAAGCGGCAAAATGAATGCGTATCCCCATATTTTCATATCCTCTTTTCTTGGCCTCGTATTCTACGTACTCTATATATTCCTTAATGGTATCCAAGGAAAACCAAACGTCCCGTACATCTTCAAATCCTAATAAGGAATCTAAAATGGGTGACCGGGTCCTTGCAAATTCATGTTGAAGTTCCTGGGCTTCTTGGAAGCTAATGGACTGTGCCGGTGGATCTATGGGTTTCTCACAAGAAGAAAAAAACACCAAAGAACCAAATAAAGCAAATACTAATACTGCAAAAGGGGTTTTTGATTTCATAATCGTTGGTTTAAAGTTTCCCCTAAAATTAGATATAAATTACTTAAAATCTGTACATCAAAATTAAAATATATTCATGATTTTTATTATATTGTACTGTGTATTAAATACTTACATAGTCTAGTTTTACCCAAAAAGGTGAAAAAGACCATTCCTTTAGGGGGTTTTCCCCCTTTTTCCCCGAAGCAAACAACTTATCCTAATTACGGTGTTTCCTTATAATAGGTAAGGGATAACCGCTATAAAAAACACAGTACATATCACCTTCATTATTAGCGATTTAACTCTTGATGAAGCTGCTCTAACTCCTCATCTTTGTCACTGTGATTTCGAAATTCCATGTTCAGTAAAATGATCAGTAAACACGTAACATTAAATATGACAATTATGAAAACAATCTATGTACTACTGTTATTGGTGGCTACAACGGTTACGGTCCAGGCGCAGAGCTTAAGCCAGACGGTTATGGGCAATTCCGGGGCAACCATTAGCGGTACTTCCAACACCCTAAGCTTTACATTGGGCGAGCCAGTTATTGGCCATATCGACAATGGACCGTCTTTGGGTCAGGGATTTTGGTTGGGTGCCATTGTAGAGATTACCCTCGGGACAGAAGATTTCTCGCTTGAGGCAAATGCTACAGTATATCCCAATCCGGTAAGCAATTACCTGAACATCTCCTTTAAAGAGATGGCA
The DNA here is from genome assembly GCA_028281065.1 of Flavobacteriaceae bacterium. Lineage (GTDB taxonomy): Bacteria > Bacteroidota > Bacteroidia > Flavobacteriales > Flavobacteriaceae > Aureisphaera. The sequence goes on from JANQKN010000197.1 coordinate 3,345, forward strand.
GGCGAAACTTTTCAAGCCATGCTCTTCGATATGCAAGGCAAGAAAGTGATGCAGCAGGAAATTGAAGCCAGTAATACGGCCGAAACCCTTTCCCTAAGTGCATTAAGCACCGGAAATTATGTATTAAAAGTGGTACAGGAATCCACCCAAAAATCCAAAACATTTAAAATCATCAAAAACTAAAACTACAATCATGAAAGCTAGAATGACATATTTTACGATATTGACCGCAATGATGGTCTCTGCACTCTCTTTTGCACAAAACCTTGAGGGTGTTAACACTACAGCAACGGAAATTCATAACAATTCCGAAAGAGTAATCGCCAAGCAAAAGGCAGACAACAACGATAGCAGAAACTTTGCTGCTGCAGAATTGATCAACTACCAAGCCGTAGCCAGAAATGCAGGCGGGGTTTTAATTACCAACACAGCCGTAACCGTAGATTTCGAAATCCGTAATGGTGCGGGTGGGGCAGCCGTTTTCAACGAAACGCAAAACCCAACTACCGATGAGAACGGGGTATTCTCTGTACAGATAGGATCTGTAAATGCATTGGATGCTGTAAACTGGTTGGACATCGAAGCTTGGTTGCACGTAACCCTAAACGGTACTTCTGTAGGAGAAACCGCTATAGGTAGTGTAGCTACTGCATTGCACAGTAAGCAAAGTGCCCAGGTAATGATCTATGGATCGGGTACAACTAACCCGGACAAAATGATCGCTCAGCACTCCCCTGGTTTCCCAGGATGGGGTATCGGGTATGCCGATGTAGGTGACGATGTATTGTTCATGGCGGGAGGTACTGCCAACATGAGTATCGATTTGGCAACGGGTAACACTACTACCGATGGGTATGTAGAGATCACCCAAACCACTGATTCCCCTGCCGATAACAGAATATACGGAAACTCCACTGCTATTGCCTATGGTAGTATCGACTCCTTAGGGGGAATCTCTACAGGATATGGAATTGCTTCTGTGAACAATTCTGCGACTGGGGTGTATGAAATTACTTTGGATCTGGACTCCAACCCAGCCAACACCATTGTAACCATTACTCCGTTTACCATTGGTTTTGGTATCCCAGAAATCGCTGGATACGAAACCACAAGTGCCAACACTTTTACGGTACGTATTCAGGATGCAGCAGGAACAGCGAGGGACAGTGCCTTCTCTTTTGTGGTATATCCGAATTAATCATTATATAAAGGGTCCTACTCAAGGCGCAGCCGGCTTGGGGAGGACTCTCCTTTTAAAAAAATAGCTATTCGTTAGCTAGTCGAGAAGTCGAAAATCACGAAAAGGCCTAGGAAAGAGGAGATCCTGGGCTTTTTTTATTGGTACTGGTATAGAGTCTGTAATACACTACTCCCATGGTAAAGCCCACCAACGTTCCCACCAATATATCTGAAGGATAATGCACCCCTACATAAATCCGGCTTGCACAAAAAAGCAAAGGCCACAAATAGGTCAGATATATCCATTTACTAAAACGGCGTATTGCCAGCACCACAAAAGTGGTGATCGCAAAACTAGTGGAAGCATGACCCGAGAAAAAACTGAAGCTTTCGGGATATTGAAGTACGCGAAGCTGTTGTGCCAGATCGGCTACATTATTGGGGCGTAGCCTTTCTACCCACATCTTCGTTACATCGGTTAACAGCAAGGTAAGTGCAAAGGTAAACAGCGCCCAGAGGAAAACCCGAAGCCCTTGTTTTTTTCCATAAAAACGGAAGATAAGAAACGTAAAAAGGAGAAATAACGGAATCCAGCTCTCTATCTGGGTTACAAAGACCCAAAAGTTATCGAAAGCGGGGGTTCCCAGATTGTTTAGATAGACCATAAGGTCCATATCCCATTGCCTGAGCGTTTCGAGCATTTAGAAATTACGTTTGATAGGTCCCGTGATATCGTTCACATCCTCTTTTACTTTGTCGATTTCTTTCTTAACATCTTTCGTGATATCCATATCTATGCCTTGTTTTTCGGCACTCTTGGTTATCTCCGTCTTAATGTCGTTGGTAGCGTCCTTTATTTGGCGCATTCCTTTTCCTAAGCCACGGGCGATTTCTGGAACTTTATCGGCTCCAAAAACCATCAATACGATAAATAGGATGAATGCTATTTCGGCACCACTAATAAAGAGAGGAAGTGTCATGGGACAAAGATACAAATTTAGGAGTGTACTTATTAAAAAAAGCCCTTTCCAAGTAGGAAAGGGCTTTAAAAATTATTGATTCAAAGAACTATTGTCCTTTTACTTTGTTTTTGAATTTATTGAACTCGCCCAATTTCTTTTTCTTTGGCCAACTGTTGTTGGACGTGTCGATATCGGCAGTTTCTTCGTCTGGATCTACTACGATCTTAGTGATTTCCTTTTCGGATGCAATCACTTTTCCAACAGCATCATCATCCTTTCTCCAGATCTGAGCAGGATAGGTCACCCTTTCGGTAGAACCATCGCTGTAGGTGTACTCTGCAATGATCGGCATTGGGATACCTCCTGGCTTTTCGAAAGTTACTTCGTAGAAGTATTTTGGACTCTTAAGGTTCGCTCTTTCTGCTGGCTCCAAGTTATCCATAATGTACTCCTGAAGCGTGGTCACATCCTCTAACGTAGCATTTTTCATGCTCTCTTCGTAATCTTCGCTTCCTTCTTCTACCAAGTATACCAGTGGCGGAAGGTCACTTTCGGTAAGTCCGCGGGCTTCCATCAACTCACGAATTTCCTTGTTCATTTTGGAAGTAACGTAGAACTTCTTCACTTCAGAAACACCAATGTCTGTATAGTCTGTGGTGAAGAACCAAGCTCTCCAGAACCAATCCAAATCTACAGCAGAAGCGTCTTCCATAGAACGGAAGAAATCTTCTGGGGTTGGGTGCTTAAACATCCAACGTTGCGAATAGGTTTTAAAAGCATAGTCGAACAATTCACGGCCCATGATGGTCTCACGAAGAATGTTCAATCCTACTGCTGGCTTGGAGTAAGCGTTCGATCCAAAGTTGTAAGTATTCAATCCCTTGGTCATAATAGGAGCCATACGGTCTTGGTTCCCTGCCATATAATCCACAATCGTTTTTGCAGGTCCTCTACGGGAAGGATATGTTTTGTTAGGAGCAATGGCTTCTGGATATTTTTCACCAAAATCCTGCTCGGCTACATACTGTACGAAAGTGTTGATCCCTTCGTCCATCCATGTCCACTGGCGCTCGTCACTGTTAACGATCATTGGGTAGTAGTTGTGTCCTATCTCGTGGATAATCACCCCAAACATTCCGTACTTGGTACGCTCGCTATAAGTTCCATCTGCATTAGGACGACCGTAGTTCCAACAGATCATTGGATATTCCATCCCTTGGTTCTTAGCGTGAACAGAGATTGCTTTGTGGTATGGGTAATCGAAAGCCATTCTAGAATAAGTCTCCAAGGTACTTGCCACCAATTTGGTAGACCAGTCTTCCCAAAGTGGGTTTCCTTCTGGTGGGTACATGGAAACAGCCATTACATCTTTATTACCGATCTTAACAGCCATCATGTCCCAAATAAATCTACGGGACGAAGCAAAACCATAGTCACGTACATTCTCGGCACGGAACTTCCAGGTTTTTGTTCCTGTAGCAAATCCTTTGGAAGCGGCTTCAGCTTCTTCTTGGGAAACAATGATAACAGGCTCTTTATAGCTTTTCTTTGCTTTATTGAAGCGCTTCATCATTTCTTTACTGAACACTTCCTTACGGTTCAACAACTCTCCTGTAGCATCCAAAACGTGGTCTGCAGGAACGGTAATGCTCACATCAAAATTTCCGAAAGGCAATGCAAACTCATCACGCCCCCAGAACTGACTGTTCTGCCATCCTTCTACATCACTGTATACAGCCATACGAGGGTAGAACTGGGCAATTACATATCCCTTATTACCATCGTCGAAAGTTTCGTATCCACTACGGGCACGATCTACAGTATGCTCTGGAATGTTGTACCACCACTTAATAGAGAATACAAACTGCTCCCCTGTTTTAAGGTTCTTAGGCATATCAATACGCATCATCGTTCTGTTGATGATATGCGAAAGGGGGTTACCCTGTGCATCTTTTACCCAGTCGATCTTAAATCCACCATCGAATCCTTCACCCATGTATTTATTGATGAAAGATCCTGTCATTTCTGCAGGAAATGCCCCACTGGGTTCAATTAACGGAGACTTGGAATCCCTAGCACGTACGTTTTGATCCAATTGCACCCAAAGGTATTCCAACTCATCGGGTGAGTTATTGGTATAGGTAATGGTTTCTTCTCCATACAGTCTAGAAGTCTTATCATCTATTCTAAGGTCCATTACATAGTCAGCCTGTTGCTGGTAGTAATTGGGACCAGGTGCCCCATTACCAGAACGGTACATGTTGGGCGTAGAAAACTCCTCGTACAATTGTTTGAAACGGTTGTTGTTGTAATGCCCGGGCTTTCGCTCTTCTTCCTTTTCGGTATCCTCTTGTGCGTAGGACATTCCTGCTGCTAAAAACAGGACAACCAAGGATAGGTATTTTACTAGTCTCATAATTTTTATTTGATTGTTGATTATTTTAAAGCCTTTAAAAATAGTCTTTCTCAGTGATTTTAGGGATCGCCTAACCGAAGTTTAACGTTCCTTTAGGATTATCTTTATCCAACACTAAGCTTTTTCGTTTCTTTCCCTTCTTAACATGGATAATGTTCTGCTGTTCTTCGAACATTTCCATAAGCATTTTGTTTTCCACAATAATGGAATTGAGTTCGGAAACCTGTTGAATCTCTATATAAACTTTTATAATATCGTTTTCGTATTCGTGTCCCAAAATTTCATACTTCATAGGCACCCCATTTACCTGTATATCAAACTTTTGAAGCACATACTTATTCAAAAAGTTGATCTCCTTGGCGGTTTCTGTTTCTGAACCCAATACCAAGGTCTTGTCGTACCGTTCCTGCAATACGTCTTCTATGTCGTCTATAAAAATCTTGGAAATGATCTGAAGGGTTTGCTCTTCTTCGGCAAATTCGATCTTGGTAATGCTCACATAAAATTTATGTGCTGTAAACGAAGCCAGCGTTGGGAGTAACACGGCCAAAACTACGATTCTAAAAAATTTCATTTTTTAAATATCAATTTAAAATTAATAGGACGCCATTTATAGAGGTTTGTTACAAATTCTATTCCTTTTTTTCTTCCAGGCGTTTTCGGTACTCTGCAGCACGTTCTTCAAGGATCTCCATAACCAGGGCATGGTTGTTTTCATCAAAATATTCCTGCATGTTGCTGGTCTCTACACAAAACAACAAAAAATTATAGGTATGCTCATGCGGAATTTGGTAAGCATCGTAAAAATAGTCCTTGGGATAATGGACCATCATAAGGGATACCAGAACATTTTGCTTGTCCCACTTTCTGCGTAGCTTCAGTTTTCTGTAGTACCCACTAATGTATTTATACAAAGCATCTATATTCACTGCCGTGGGTGTAATAACCTGCCCAACGAATTTCGGAATTTTCTCTTCGGGTGTTCCTTTAAACCCCGGTATGCCCACATCGTCAAAATTAATGGGATCCTCCACCTCTATTTTTTTAAGATCACGCTCCAAATTACCAGATAACTTGGGACCCAGATAGACTTCGTCCAATTCGTTTACCAGTTTTTCCAAAGTAATGGAAATAAACCCTTCTTCATAGATTGCCCTAGTAATCACTACCTGTTGGGGTACGTAGGCTATGGAAGAAACCAACAGGGTGTCCAATGGTTTTGCCGATATGGAAAACTCCCCCAACTGATTGGTCACAGAGTTGTAGCGGGATGATGTATTGAGGATATGGATCCCCTCCACATCCTTCTTGTTCTCTATTTTTCCATGCAGGGTTTTTTGTTGTCCCAAAAGCACGGTCGAAAAAAGTAGCAGCACTCCAAAAAGTACTTTCTCCCCAAAATTACATACGCTTTCTATAGGTTTCACTTACGGTGGTTAAGTAGGCAATCAAATTCATTTCGTTTTCAGAAGCCAATAAGGATCGGTCTTTTAAATTGTCCTCGACAAAGTAAATAAAGTCATCCACTTGAGCCTCGGGAATCTTAAAATTATCTGTAAAAAATTCGACCGAATATCGATTTTTCAAAACATCATAAACCGCTCGAATATCTCTTATTTTATAACGGTCTGTCTTCTTTTTCTTAGAAAACAAAGAGCCTGCTAGTTCCACAAAATCGACCTTCAGTATGTTTCCAGAACCATTAAGGCCCAAAGCGTCTTCTGCAATAATCTCCTTTATCCGTGTTTGGGCATCGGGTTTAAAATCGTAGGCAGCAATGGCTTCTGGCGAAACATCGATCTCGGGCACCACAAAAACGGGGATGTTTTCTACATCCCGCTCCAAATCCCCGGAAAGGCTGATGTTGCTTAGGTATACTTCGGATAGTTCGTTGATGTAGGGGTTTAGATAAATTTCCATTTTCCCCTCCACAATAACTTCCTCGGTCACTATAGCAGTGAAAGCAGCATATT
>JANQKN010000156.1 GCA_028281065.1 Flavobacteriaceae bacterium
CGTAGCAATAGCCACCCCCACCTTTCCTGAAATACGGGCGTAGCCCGTATTTCAGGAAAGGTGGGGGTGGCTATTGCTACGTCGGGCCCTGGAGCGACCAATTTAATTACAGGAATAGCCGATGCGCAGATCGATTCCACGCCTATGGTCTGCATCACAGGGCAAGTGGGTGCCCATTTGTTGGGGAGCGATGCTTTTCAGGAAACAGATATCATCGGAATTTCGACTCCAGTAACCAAATGGAATTACCAAATTACCAAGGCTTCCGAGATTCCTGAAGTGATGGCGAAGGCCTTTTATATTGCCCAAAGTGGAAGACCCGGACCTGTTCTCATAGACATCACTAAAAATGCACAATTGGAAAGCTTCGGTTTTTCCTATGAAAAATGCAAAGCCGTACGAAGTTACCATCCCGTTCCTGAGGTAGACCCAGATTCTGTAGCCTTGGCTGCCGAAATGATGAACGCTGCCAAAAAACCCATGATTGTTTGGGGACAAGGAGTTCTTTTGGGACATGCAGAATCCGAACTAAAAACCATTATTGAAAAGACAGGTATCCCTGCGGCATGGACCATTTTAGGAGCTTCTGCTATTCCTACTACCCATCCGCTAAATGTTGGCATGGTAGGAATGCACGGCAATTATGCGCCGAACATCCTAACCAACGAATGCGACCTGCTCATTGCCATAGGAATGCGCTTTGACGACCGGGTTACGGGAGACCTTGCTACCTACGCCAAGCAGGCCAAAATCATTCACTTCGAAATAGACCCTGCAGAAATCAACAAAAATGTACAGGTAGATGTGGCAGTCTTGGGCGATGCAAAAACCACCCTTTCACAATTGCTTCCTTTGTTGAAACCTAATGATCATAGTGCATGGCGGGAACGTTTTGCAGAGTTGCATGCTGTGGAGCAGAAAAAAGTAATCGATCAAGATTTATTTCCCACCAAGGAAAGAATGACTATGGGTGAGGTAATGGTAGCCATTAACGAAGAAACCCAAGGGAAAGCTGCTATTGTAAGCGATGTGGGACAGCACCAAATGATCGCTTGCCGGTACGCTCAGTTTCAGGAAACCCGCAGCAACATTACTTCAGGGGGATTGGGTACTATGGGATTTGCCTTACCCGCAGCCATCGGTGCTAAAATGGCGGCACCAGAACGTGAAGTGATCGCCATTATTGGCGATGGAGGCTATCAGATGACCATTCAGGAGTTGGGAACTATTTTTCAGAATAAAACCCCAATAAAAATCGTCGTACTCAACAATGAATTTTTGGGGATGGTACGCCAGTGGCAACAATTGTTCTTTGAAAAACGCTACGCGTCTACCGAAATGACCAACCCCGATTTTGTGCGAATCGCCAAAGGGTATCACATTGAAGCTAATCGTGTGACCCAGCGTGAAGGGCTAAAGGAAGCCGTTAAAGCCATGATACAGCACGAGGGGCCTTACTTTTTGGAAGTATGCGTAGAAAAGGAAGATAATGTATTCCCTATGATCCCTTCAGGGGCGTCCGTATCCGATATCCGATTGGAATAAATTTTTAATTGAAAAGAATCATCATGAATTCAGAAAAGCAACTATTTACCGTTTCCATCTATACCGAAAATAGCGTTGGATTGTTAAATCGAATTTCTGCCATCTTTCAACGGAGGCATATCAATATAGAAAGCATTAACACCTCTGCCTCAGAAATTGAAGGCGTTTCCCGATGGACCATCGTGGTAGAGGTAACCGAAGACCAGATTCAGAAAATTATTGGTCAGATCGAAAAGCAGATCGATGTCATACGGGCGTATTATCACACCGACGAAGAAACCATTTATCAGGAATCTTGCCTGTTCAAGATTAAGAGTGATCTATTTTTTGAAGATCTCAACATTCAGAAAATCATTAAAGAAAACAATGTGCACATTGTCACTGTGGATCGCGAGTTTTTCGTTTTGGAAAAGTCGGGACGCAGAAGTGAGATCGAGACATTACACCAACAACTAAAACCATTCGGGATTATGCAGTTTGTACGTTCTGCACGTATTGCTGTGACCCGAGACCCCTTAAATATTACACCCATACTTAAAACATTTCAAGCCATATCCTAATACAAACCTTATGGAAAATTATTTCAACACTTTATCATTACGAGAAAAACTAGAACAACTTGGGCAGTGTCGTTTTATGAACAGTTCCGAGTTTCAGGAAGGAATAAAAGCCTTGGAAAACAAAAACGTGGTTATTGTAGGATGTGGAGCCCAAGGCCTTAATCAAGGAATGAACATGCGAGATTCTGGCCTTCAGGTTTCCTTCGCCTTGCGGGAAGCTTCCATAGCCGAAAAACGTACTTCATACCAGAATGCCATAAACAACGGTTTCGAAGTAGGGACCTATGACGAACTAATCCCTACGGCCGATCTGGTCTGCAACCTAACACCAGACAAGCAACATACTTCGGTGGTAGAGGCCGTGATGCCACTTATGAAAAAAGGGGCGACCCTTTCCTATTCGCATGGATTCAATATCGTGGAGGAAGGCATGAAAGTACGGGAGGATATTACTGTAATCATGGTAGCTCCCAAATGTCCTGGGACCGAAGTACGCGAGGAATACAAACGCGGTTTTGGGGTACCTACATTGATTGCCGTTCATCCCCAAAACGATCCAGAAGGAAAAGGATGGGCGCAGGCCAAAGCGTATGCCTATGCTACTGGAGGGCATCGTGCAGGAGTTTTGGAGTCTTCCTTTGTTGCAGAGGTAAAAAGCGACCTCATGGGCGAACAAACTATTTTATGTGGTGTGTTGCAAGCGGCTTCTATTCTATGTTTCGATAAGATGGTGGCTCTTGGAGTAGATAAGGGATATGCTTCCAAATTGATTCAGTATGGTTGGGAAACCATTACAGAAGCCTTGAAGCATGGTGGAATTACTCACATGATGGATCGGTTGTCCAACGTTGCCAAAGTAAGGGCGTATCACCTTTCTGAAGAATTGAAAGGAATCTTAGTTCCCTTGTTCCAAAAACACATGGACGACATTATGAGTGGTGCATTTTCCAACGGAATGATGGCAGACTGGGCCAACGGCGATACCGATTTACTGTGCTGGAGGGCAGCTACTGCAGAAACCGAATTCGAAAAGACCGAAATCACAGCCGAACATATTGCAGAGCAAACCTATTTCGATCATGGAACCCTTATGGTAGCCTTCGTAAAGGCTGGTGTTGAGCTTGCTTTCAATACTATGGTGGCTTCGGGCATCATCGAAGAATCCGCCTATTACGAATCCTTGCATGAACTGCCATTGATCGCCAATACCATTGCACGTAAAAAACTCTACGAAATGAACCGTATCATTTCCGATACAGCAGAATACGGATGTTATCTATTCGATCATGCAGCCAAACCTTTGCTGAAAGATTTTATGGAAAAAATCACTTTGGAGGATATGGGGAAAGGTTCAACTTCAGATCCCATAGACAATGCAGAACTGATCCGTATTAACGAAGCAATTGCTTCCCATGCTATTGAAAGTGTTGGTAAACGGCTTCGCGTTGCTATGACAGCGATGAAAGCCATCAACGTAGCAAGTAAAGTTGAACTCGCAGTAGTATAACCATGGAAGCAGTTTCAGTTGGTTTACCCAGTGTTTTTGCTATCCAAGCAGCTGCAATAACGCTTAAGGGAGTAGCCTCAAAAACGCCATTACAGGAAAGCGATCGACTTTCCCGTGATTTTAGTTGCAAGGTGTTTTTAAAAAGAGAGGATTTGCAGTCTGTACGATCCTATAAAATTAGGGGCGCTTATCATAAAATGGCTTCCTTGATCGAGGAAGAAAAGGAAAAAGGGGTTGTTTGTGCAAGTGCAGGGAATCATGCGCAAGGGGTGGCTTTGTCCTGTAAACTCCTAAAGGTAAAAGGCACTATTTATATGCCTGCAACTACTCCTTTACAGAAGATTGAACAAGTGAAGCATTTTGGTGAAGGCTTTGTGGAAGTCTGTTTGGAAGGAGATACCTTCAACGATGCCCATGAAGTAGCCATACAAGCTTCCGAAGCTGAACAGAAGGAATTCATCCATCCGTTCGATGATGAGAAAGTGATTGAAGGTCAGGGAACCATAGGGTTGGAGATTTTGGAACAAACCCCACAGCCCTTGGACTATGTTTTCGTGCCTATTGGCGGTGGCGGATTGGCAGCAGGGCTAAGCAGTGTTTTTAAGCAACTCTCGCCTCAAACAAAGATCATTGGGGTGGAGCCCGAAGGAGCACCTGCCATGAAATCCTCGCTGGATGAGGGGAAGAACATTTTTTTGCATCGAATCGATAAGTTTGTGGATGGTGCAGCTGTGAAGCAAGTGGGACGACGTAATTTTGAAATATGTCGCGAAACCTTGGATGAGGTAGTGACCGTTCCCGAGGGAAAGATTTGCCAAACCCTGTTGGAATTGTACAACAAGGATGGCATTATTGTAGAACCCGCAGGAGCGTTGAGCATGGCTGCCCTCGATCTGTTTTCGGATAGGATTAAAGGGAAAACAGTGGCTTGTGTAGTAAGTGGAAGCAATAACGATATTACCCGTACTGCCGAAATCAAAGAACGTGCATTGTTGTATGGCAACGTAAAGCACTATTTTATTGTAAAGTTTCCACAACGTGCTGGGGCACTTCGGCAATTCCTAACCCAAGTGTTGGGACCAGAGGACGACATCACCTATTTCGAGTACACCAAAAAGACCAACCGTTCCACAGGTTCGGCCATGGTGGGATTGGAGTTGAAATCACCCAAGGATTTCGAACCTTTGATCGATCGGATGAAGGCCTTTCATTTCTACCAAGATTACTTGAACGATAAGCCCGAATTGTTTCAGTTTTTGGTATGATGTATAATTATTTGAAAAATAACCTTTGAAATTTTGATTTCTAAAATTCTTTTCAAACATTTGTACGTAACAATGCAGAATAGTTCTATCAATACCACAACCACGACTACCGGCACTAGCTGACGGCAGGGATGGTATTGTATATATATAATTATAGCAACCCTCCCGAAACGGAGGGTTTTTTTATACGAATAAGTAAGTAATGACGAATCAAAAAAATAAAACCATGGAAGTACTAAAGTTCGGGGGAACTTCGGTCGCCAATTCGGAAAACATCCAGAAGGTGATTTCCATTCTACAGGCAAAAAGTAAAAATAAGAACCTTGTCGTCGTCGTATCTGCCCTTGGGGGTGTTACCGATACACTATTGCAAGTAGGGGAAAGGGCCAATGCCAAAGATGAAACCTATAAAGTGATTTTAAAGGAAGTTAAGGACCGACACCTTCGTACGGCCAACGAATTGGGATTGCCGTACGATGCTTTGGAGAAGCTTCAAGGGTTGTTGCAAGAGCTTTCCACCATTGTACAAGGGATTTATCTTATCAACGAATTTTCCAACAAAACCCGTGATAAGGTTTTGGGTTTTGGAGAAGTCTTGTCTTCTTATATGATTGCTGAAGCTTTGCAACAGAAGGTTCCGTCTTCTCAATTAAAAGACAGTCGGGAATTAATCGTTACGGATTCCCACTTTACCCAAGCCCAGTTGATCGAAGATAAAACAACGAAGAACATTCAGAAGTTTTTTAAATCCAGTAAAGCCAAGGTAACCCTCATGCCAGGGTTTGTGGCAAGAAACGAGGTTGGAGATTCCACTACTTTAGGACGTGGCGGGTCGGATTATACGGCAGCCATCCTTGCCGCTGTACTAAATGCTTCGGTTTTGGAAATCTGGACTGATGTTAGCGGAATGTTCACGGCCAATCCCAAATGGGTAAAGCAGGCTTTTCCCATAGAAAAGCTTTCGTACCAGGAAGCAATGGAGTTGTCCCATTTTGGAGCCAAGGTACTGTATCCACCTACCATACGACCTGTTTTGGAACAAAAGATCCCCATTCTTATTAAAAACACCTTCGATCCCGATGCTCCGGGAACCTTTGTTCATGAAGACAGATATACTTCCAATGGTCCCGTAAAGGGAATCAGTCATTTGCCAGATATTGCTTTGCTTACTTTGGAAGGCAATGGAATGGTAGGCATTCCGGGCATTTCGAGACGTTTGTTCGATGCGCTTTCTTCAGAAAAAGTAAATGTGATCCTCATTACCCAAGCCTCTTCGGAGCATTCCATTTGTGTGGGAATAAAAAGCGGGGATGTGGCTACTGCCGTACAAGCCATGAATAATGAATTCGCCTACGAAATGAGTTTGGGCACCATAGATCCCGTGATTTCAGAAGACGATTTGGCCATTATTTCCGTAGTGGGCGATGGGCTTAAAGACTATCAAGGCATCAGCGGTAAAATGTTCAGTTCGTTGGGCAAAAACAATGTGAATATCCGAGCCATTGCCCAAGGGGCTTCCGAACGGAATATCTCTGCCGTGATTGCCCAAAAAGATGTAAAGAAAGCCTTGAATACGTTGCATTATCGATTCTTTGAAAGACAGGTGAAAACATTGAACCTTTTTGTGGTAGGAGTAGGAAATGTAGGGCATCGTTTGTTGGCTCAGATCAAACAGCAACAGGAATATTTGTACGAAAACCTTTTCCTGAACCTTAGGGTGGTGGGATTGAGTAATTCCCGAAAGATGGTCTTTGCCGAAGAAGGAATCGATCTATCCACTTGGGAATCCCAACTCCAGGATGGGGAAACTAAAAGTGAAGAAGCCTGGCAACAACGTATAAAGGATTTAAACTTGCGGAACAGTGTCTTTGTAGACATTACAGCTAACTATGACGTAGCCAAAAGCTATGCTTTTTACTTAAAGGAAAGTATCGCTATTGTAGCTTGCAACAAGATTGCTTGTTCTTCCCAACTTTCAGAATACAAGGAACTGAAAGAACTCTCTAGAAAATACAATGCCTCCTTTCTTTTTGAAACCAATGTTGGGGCGGGATTACCCATTATCAATACGTTGAAGAATTTAATCAATTCTGGAGATAGGATTACTTCCATACAAGCAGTGTTGTCGGGGAGTCTCAATTTTGTGTTCAACAATTTTTCTTCAGAAAACACCTTTTACGATGTGGTGAAGCAGGCACAGGACGAAGGATATACCGAGCCAGATCCCCGAATCGACCTAAGCGGGGTAGATGTAGCAAGAAAGATATTGATCCTAGCTCGTGAAAGTGGAAATGAAATTGACATGGAGGATATCGAAAATGTTTCCTTCCTCCCAAAAGCGTCGCTCGAGGCTGATTCTGTAGACGATTTTTACAAAACCTTGGAAACAGAAGCCTTGCATTTTGATGAATTGTATAAGAAAGCCAATAGCCAAGGAAAACGCCTAAAATATGTAGCCCAATTCAATAACGGGAAAGCATCGGTGGGCTTACAGGAAGTAGCACAGGACAGTCCATTCTACAATTTGGATGGAAAGGATAATATTGTGTTGTTTTATACGGAGCGTTATGCAGACCAGCCACTCATTATAAAAGGAGCTGGAGCGGGAGCCGATGTAACCGCTTCGGGATTGTTTGGGGATATTATTAGTTTAGGAAAGAAATAAGATGGATAGATTACACATATTTTCACCGGCAACTGTTGCCAATGTTTCCTGTGGTTTCGATGCCATGGGTTTTGCCTTGGAGGAATTGGGGGACGAAATGGTTTTTCAGAAAACTTCAGAAAAAGGAAAGGTGACCATTACCAAAATTGAAGGTGCAAAACTTCCGTATGAGACATATAAAAATGCTGCGGGTTTTGTGGCCCAAAAGATGCTGGAAGATGCCCAAGCCGACTTTGGTTTGGAGATTGAAATGATAAAAAAGTACAAACCGGGAAGTGGTTTGGGAAGCAGTGCTGCCAGCAGTGCAGGTGCAGCCTAT
>JANQKN010000158.1 GCA_028281065.1 Flavobacteriaceae bacterium
TCAGCTTTTGAATGGAAAGTATTCTCCCTTAGAGCTTGTAAAGTATGGAATGTTGGGAGAGGAAGTGGCTTGCGGAGCACAAATAGCCGATAATGTTTCGGCATCGCTTTACGGAGGATTTGTATTGATACGCAGCTACGATCCTTTGGAAATTGTATCGATTCCAACACCTAAAGATTTGTACGTAACGATCCTTCATCCACAAATCGAGTTAAAAACCGAAGATGGACGAAGTGTTTTGCCTAAAAAGGTTCCCTTAAAGGACGCCGTACGGCAATGGTCCAATGTGGGTGGGTTAATTAGCGGATTGCATACCAGTGATTACGGATTGATAGGTCGATCGCTAGAGGATATTATCGTAGAACCTGCCCGTAAGTTGTTTATTCCGCATTTCGATGCCGTGAAGGAACAGGCTATTGCCAGTGGTGCTGTAGGAGCTGGGATATCGGGGTCGGGGCCTTCCATTTTTGCACTATCTAAAGGAAAGGAACAAGCCCAAAAAACCGCTCATTTTATGGATGAGGTATATAAGGACAAAGGAATTGAGTATAACATATACGTTTCCAAAATTGGAGACCAAGGAACCAGAATCATAGAACCATGATGTATCACAGTTTAAATAATAATGCGCCACAAGTCAGTTTTCGAGAAGCCGTGGTAAACGGATTGGCACCTGATAAGGGGTTGTATTTTCCTTTGGAAATAAAACAACTGCCCGATTCTTTCTTTGAAAAGATAAAAGACTTGGATCATACCACCATCGCTTTTGAAGCTATTAAACAGTTTGTTGGTGATGACATCCCTGAAACTGATTTAAAAGAGATTGTCCGCGAAGTGTTGTCTTTCGATTTTCCTTTGGTAGAAGTTGAAGATGGAATCCATGCCTTGGAACTCTATCATGGCCCCACCTTGGCATTTAAGGATATTGGGGCACGTTTTATGGCGCGATGCTTGGGTTATTTTAACCGAAATAAAGAAACCCAAGAAAAGGTAACCGTTTTGGTGGCTACTTCTGGAGATACGGGAGGAGCCGTGGCCAATGGGTTTTACAATGTGAATGGTGTAGAAGTGGTGATCCTTTATCCCAGCGGAAAGGTGAGCGATATTCAGGAAAAGCAATTGACCACTTTAGGCAAAAACATTTCAGCTATCGAGGTGGATGGAACTTTCGATGATTGCCAAGCCATGGTTAAAAAAGCTTTTTTGGATGGGGATTTTGAAGGCAAACGAACCCTCACTTCGGCCAATTCCATCAATGTTGCGCGATGGTTGCCACAGATGTTCTACTATTTCTTTGCCTATAGAGCATTGAAAACACAAGGTAAGCAGGTGATTTTTTCGGTACCCAGTGGAAATTTTGGAAATATCTGTGCTGGAATGATGGCGCAAAAGTTAGGGCTTCCCATACATCATTTCGTAACAGGGACTAATGCCAATAAGATTGTTCCCGATTACTTGAAAACAGGTGATTATGTTCCCCAGCCTTCAGTCGCAACCATTTCGAACGCTATGGATGTAGGGGCTCCCAGTAATTTTATCCGAATTCAGAAAATATATAACAACGATCTCGCTGAATTGCGATCCCAACTTTCAGGCTATAGTTATTCTGATCACGAAACCCGCGAGGGCATGCAATACCTTTTTAAACATTATGAGTACATAGCCGACCCTCATGGAGCCATTGGGTATTTGGCATTAAAGGAATACTTGAAAGATGACCCTAAAGTCACGGGGGTATTTCTGGAAACAGCCCATCCTGTAAAATTTTTGGACGTGATTCCCGAAAACATCGTAGCACATATTCAATTACCTGAAGCTATTAAGGCCTTGTTGCATAAAGAAAAAAAGGCCGAGAAAATCTCGACCTATCAACAATTAAAAAACAGTTTGCTAGCTGACTAACTAAACTTAACTATCTATTGAATCTAAACTAAATTATTGTGGATTGTCCTAGGTGAATGTTGGTATAGTTGAGATTGGAGTCTTCAGGATTCAATATAAAATCCTCGATAAAGTCACCAACACGCTCCGTTGTGATGTTTACATTTTCTGGGTTGAGATCGGGTGTTGTTATATCCAGCTCCAACGCTTTTTCTACAGCTTCGGTAATCAGGTTTGCTTCTTCATGCAATCCAAAGTGCTCCAACAGCATCCCAGCACTTAAAATAGAAGCAATTGGGTTGGCAATTCCTTTACCAGCACCTTGCGGGAAGGAACCGTGAATAGGCTCGAACAAACCTATATTCCCTCCTATGGAAGCCGAGGCCAATAGCCCAATGGATCCACCAATGACACTGGCTTCATCGCTAATAATGTCGCCAAACATATTTTCGGTAAGGATTACGTCGAATTGCTTCGGGTTTAGGATGAGTTGCATGGCGGCATTGTCCACAAAAAGGAAATCCAACTCCACATCGGGATACTGGGTGCCTATTTGGGTAACAACTTTTCTCCACAGGCGGGAGCTTTCCAGTACATTGGCCTTATCGACCAAAGTGACCTTTTTCTTTCGGCTTTCGGCCGCTTTAAATGCCAAATGGGTAATGCGTTCAATTTCTTCCTGAGTATACAAACACAGATCGGAGGCTTGGGTGCCTTCTTCATTCAGTTTCTTTTCCCCAAAATAGATACCTCCCGTCAACTCCCGATAGATACTAATGTCGGTTCCTTTTATGTTTTCCACTTTAAGGGGTGATTTATCTAGGAGAGTATCATAAGCCTTTACAGGACGTATGTTGGCAAAGAGACTCAATTCTTTCCTAAGCTTCAGTAAGCCTTGCTCAGGACGAATAGGGGCGGAGGGATCGTTGTCGTATTTGGGATCGCCTATGGCGCCAAATAAAATGGCATCGCTCGCTTTGCAAAGTGCTAGGGTTTTATCAGGTAATGGAGATCCGGTCTCATCAATGGCGATGGCTCCAACCGATGCCGATCGAAAGACAAATTCATGATCGAAAGCCACAGAAATAGCCTGCAGGGCTTTTATGGCTTCTTGGGTTACTTCGGGGCCAATACCGTCCCCAGGCAATACAGCAATATTTATTTTCATAAGTATATTTTTAAGCCGTCGTGGCTTCGAATTTTTTTATTTTTTCCAATTTGCTTAATAGATAATCGATGTCGTCGTATCCATTGAGCAAGCATGTTTTTTTATAAGGGTCTATCTCGAAGCTTTCCTTTATTTCATTTTCTATGATGATGGTTTGGGCTTCGAGATTAATAGTAATGTTGGTTTCAGGATTTGTTTTTACGGTGTCGAAAAGGAGTTGTAAAAATTCTTCAGAAACCTGAACGGGTAGTAAACCATTGTTTAATGCATTTCCTTTAAAAATATCGGCAAAGAAGCTGGACACCACCACACGGAATCCATATCCCACTAAGGCCCAGGCGGCATGCTCCCTGCTGGAACCACAACCAAAGTTGGTCCCTGCAATAAGGATACTTCCTGAATAGGTAGGATCGTTCAACACAAAGGATACATTAGGATTTCCATCTTTTTGAAAGCGCCAATCCCTAAATACATTGTCACCAAAACCTTTCTTGTCGGTCGCCTTCAGAAATCGGGCGGGGATGATTTGGTCGGTATCCACATTTTCAATTTCCAATGGAATGGCGGTTGTTGTGAGTGTATCGAATTTTTCCATCAGTTTAGGTGTTTGGTAATGTCAACAATCCTTCCTTCAATGGCAGTAGCAGCAGCTACCAATGGACTGGCCAAAAGGGTTCGGGACCCTTGTCCTTGTCGTCCTTCAAAATTTCTATTGGAAGTAGAAACACAATATTCCCCTTCAGGGATCTTATCATCGTTCATGGCCAAACAGGCAGAACAACCGGGTTGTCGTAGACGGAACCCAGCTTCTTCAAAAATATCCCGAAGACCTTCATCGATAATTTGTGCTTCTACTTGTTTGCTTCCAGGCACTAGCCAAGCGGTTACATTTTCAGCTTTTTGCTTGCCTTTTACAAAAGAGGCTGCCACCCGAAAATCCTCGATTCGGGAGTTGGTACAGCTTCCAATGAACACGTAGTTAATGGGGGTGTCCAACAATCGTCCTCCAGCTTCAAACCCCATATACGCCAAGGATTTCTGAAAAGAAGTATCCTCCTGTTGTGGGATATGCCCGTTAACCTTAATCCCCATCCCCGGATTGGTTCCGTAGGTGATCATGGGGTTGATATCGGCAGCATCGAATGTATATTCCTTATCGAAGACCGCACCTTCATCTGTTGGAAGGGTTTTCCAATAGGCAACTTTGGTGTCAAAATCAGACCCTTTTGGAGCAAACTTTCTCCCTTTTACATAATTGAAGGTAGTTTCATCCGGAGCAATCATTCCGCCACGGGCACCCATTTCAATACTCATGTTGCAGACTGTCATACGTCCTTCCATGCTCATGTTTTCAAAAACCTCACCCGCATATTCGCAGAAATAACCGGTTCCAGCATTGGTTCCTATTTGCGATATAATGTACAGGATGACATCTTTGGGAAGTACCCCTTTTTTCAAGGAACCGTTAACGGTAACCCGCATCTTTTTTGGTTTTTTTAGTAGTAAGCATTGACTAGCAAAAACCTGGGCTACTTGGCTGGTCCCAATACCAAAGGCAATACTGCCAAAAGCTCCATGTGTGGAGGTATGGCTATCGCCGCAAACCAGAGTCATCCCAGGTTGTGTAATGCCCAATTCGGGAGCCATGACGTGCACGATCCCGTTGTACTGATGTCCCAATTCATATAAAGTAATCCCGTGCTTTTCGCAGTTTTTGGAGAGTTGTTCCAATTGATGCCGCGACAGAGGGTCCTTTATGGGTTTATCTTGATCTAAGGTAGGTGTATTATGGTCGGCTGTAGCCACAATCTGGTCAGGCCGTAAAATAGGAATACCGCGTTCTTCCAACGTTTGGAAGGCCTGCGGGCTGGTTACCTCATGAATGAGGTGCTTGTCTATATACAGGATTTGGGGGCCGTTTTCGATCGCATCGACCACATGGGCATCCCAAACCTTATCGAACAGTGTTTTTTTCATAATAAATCTAGCGGTGCTTTTAGGCACTTATTTCATGGAAAATGTTTGAAGTTTCAATGATTTGATGGATGTCGTTGTCTGCAATCTCCTTCTTACGATCGGCAAAATTCAGGAAGTTTACATACACTTCGTCCAGTTGTAACTTGGTGAGTTCGTAACCTACTTTTCGGGCACGATAAGCTAAGGCCGCACGGCCACTTCGTGCTGTTAGTACAATAGCAGATTCGGTAACGCCAACACTTTTAGGATCTATGATTTCATAGGTCTCACGGTTTTTAATGACTCCATCCTGATGGATGCCCGAGCTATGGGCAAAGGCGTTGGATCCTACAATGGCTTTGTTAGGTTGGGTATAAATTCCCATGTGTTTGGAAACCATCTGGCTGGTTTCATACAAAAGCTCTGTATTTATGTGGGTATTCAACTCGAGGTAAGGGTGTTGCTTTAGGATCATGACAACTTCCTCCAATGCTGTGTTTCCAGCACGCTCCCCGATACCATTAATGGTACATTCTATTTGTCTTGCGCCATGAATGGCTCCTTCTATGGAATTGGCAGTGGCTAATCCCAAATCGTTGTGGCAGTGACAAGAAAGGATGGCTTTATCTATCCCTTTTACATTTTCTTTTAGGTACTTTATTTTGGCACCATACTCACTGGGTAAACAGTATCCCGTGGTGTCTGGAATGTTTAAAACCGTGGCACCGCCCTTAATAGCGGCTTCGCAAACCCTTGCTAGGTATTCGTTGTCGGTTCGCCCCGCATCTTCAGCATAAAACTCCACATCTTCCACAAAGGATTTTGCGTAACTCACGGCTTTATAGGCCCTTTCTATGATTTCTTCCCTTGTGGATTTAAATTTATGTTTTATGTGTGAGTCTGAAGTGCCAATTCCTGTATGGATTCTGGGCTTTTTCGCCTTTCTCAATGCGTCGGCAGCCGTTTCTATGTCTTTGGGCACGGCTCTCGTTAAACCACAAACGGTGGCGTTTTGTACTACTTCGGAGACGGCTTGGACACTTTTAAAATCACCCGGGCTGGAGATGGGGAAACCGGCTTCGATCACATCCACCCCCAACAAATCGAGTTGTTGTGCAATGATAACTTTTTGATCGGTATTCAATTTACAACCGGGCACTTGCTCTCCGTCTCGAAGTGTCGTATCGAAAATTTGAATTTGTTGTTGCGACATTTTTCAAGGATAATTTTCTATTTGTAGTACGAATTTATATTTTGGATTACTGAAGGCGGGATTTTTACGGTTTCAGTTTACGGTGTTAAAAACACAAATATTTTTTATAAATAACTGAAAATAAATTAGTTGCAATATATTTTTTTGCTATGCCCAAAACACAAAAAGATAATTTGTTCGATCTGGTAAAGTCCTTGTCCAAATCTGAAAAGCGGCAATTTAAATTGTATGTTGGTCGATTGGGAGTGAACGAAGATGCCAAATTTATGCAGCTTTTTCAGATACTCGAAAAGCAAGCTTCCTATGATGAAGCCAAGATTTTAAAAAGTGGTGCCATCACCAAAAATCAGTTGTCCAACATAAAGGCACACCTATACAAGCAATTGCTGGTAAGCCTTCGGTTAAACCCTTCGCATCAAAATGTACGTATCCAGATCAGGGAACAGTTGGATTTCGCTACCATTCTATATCATAAGGGACTGTATAATCAGAGCTTAAAGATTTTGGATCGGGCTAAGGCACTGGCATTGGCCAATGAAGAAAAGAACATTGCCTACGAGATCATTGAGCTGGAAAAGGTGATCGAGTCACAATACATTACCCGTAGCATCAGCAATAGGGCAGACCAGTTAACGGTTGAAGCCAAAGACGTAAGCAAGCTGAATGTTTTGGCCAGTAAATTGAGTAATCTTTCGCTTCAGTTATACGGTATCTTTTTGAAGAAAGGGTATGTGAAAAACGATGAGGAATACCAGATCATTACAAAGTATTTCCATGATCGCATGCCCAAATTCGAGATCGAGAAACTCGGTTTCCGTGAGCGTCTATGGTTAAACAAAGCGTATTTGTGGTACAGTTTCCTGATTCAGGATTTTAAATCGTGCTATAAGTATTCACTTAAATGGACGCATCTTTTTTACGAACACCCCGAAATGATTACCCTAAACCCTGTCTTTTACCTTCGGGGTATGCAGTATTTGTTGGAGGCGCTGTTTTACATTAAAGACATCGGTCGTTTTAAGGATACCCTAGAAAAAATGCAGGAAACAGTTAACAACGATTCTTTTCCCAAAAGTGAAAATATTGAGAGTTTGATTTTCCTACACACCTATTCGCACAAACTCAACCTCCATTTTATGGAAGGAAAGTTTGAAGAGGGATTGCCGTTAGTCAAGGAAGTAGTGCAAGGGATTAAGGTACACAAAGGAGCGATAGATGAACACCATATCATGATTCTTTACTACAAAGTGGCTTGTTTGTATTTTGGGGCAGGGCGGAACAAAATGTGTATAGAATACCTTACCAAGATCATCGATAATAAATCTTTGCAAATGCGGGAAGATCTACTATGTTTTTCACGCATACTCAATTTGGTAGCCCATTACGAAGCAGGGGAGGATTACCATTTGGAACGCCTTATAAAAAGCACTTACAAATTCCTGATAAAGATGGAAGACCTGTATGAGGTACAGAAAGAAATGATGCTTTTTTTAAGGAGGTTGGGTGATATTTATCCACATCAGTTAAAAAAAGAATTCCAAAAACTGTACGATAAATTAAAGGAATACGAAGACCATCCCTACGAACGCCGAAGCTTCTTATACCTGGATATTTTATCGTGGTTGGAGAGTCACATAACGGGGAAATCCATTCCTGAAATCATTCGTGAAAAAGCAATGGTTGCAAAATAAATTTTCAAAAAAATTTGGAGAATTAAAATTTGTGTCGCAATCTTTGTACACACAAAGTTCAAATCTTTATTGAAATGTTATCAAGAAAGGTGGAGGGATTAGACCCTGTGAAGCCTTAGCAACCCTTAGCTCGTGCTGATGCCAATCAGTAGCTAAGAAGGTGCTAAATTCTACGCCAGTTTATGCTGGGGATAGATAACGACCGACCCATTTCCTTCCGAAATGGAGGTATATTCTTAATAACATTTTTCTATTAAAGTACGTCGTGAGACGCATTTTGACTTTTTGGTTTAATCAATTTATTAACTCAAAAAAATTAGAAAAATGAGTGCAACAAAAATTATCCATTCCATTCCAAGCGATCCGCTAACAGGGGCTATTAGTGTGCCCGTGTACCAGACATCTACCTTTGTACAAGAAGCCCCTGGGGTAAACAAAGGATTTGATTACGCTAGAAGCAACAACCCAACCCGAGCTACTTTGGAAAACATCGTAGCCCAACTGGAAGGTGGCGACGACGCTTTTGCCTTTGCTACCGGTTTAGCGGCTATCGATGCCGTATTGAAACAACTCTCTGCTGGGGACGAAATCGTAGCGGTAGACGACATCTATGGTGGAGCCTATCGGTTGTTTACCCATGTGTACCAAAAGCTGGGCATTTCCATTAAGTACGTAGATACTACCGATGCTGAAAATGTGGCTAAAGCCGTGAGTAGTAAGACCAAGTTCATTTGGATAGAATCCCCAACCAATCCTACGTTGAAGGTATCGGACATTGCGGCCATTTCTGAAATTGCAAAAAGTGTGGGTGCCCTTTTGGTTGTAGACAATACCTTTGCCAGTCCCATTGCACAGCAACCACTTTCCCTTGGGGCAGATATCATCATCCACAGTGGTACCAAGTACATTGGTGGACATAGCGATTTGGTGGCTGGTTTGGTGGTGACCAAGACGCCGGAACTTTCCGAAAAAATAAAATTCATTCAGAATGCTTCGGGCGGAATCTTGGGACCTTGGGATTGTTTTTTAACCATTCGCGGGATCGAAACCTTGGAGATCCGTTACAAGCGACAGTGTGAAAACGCTCAACAAGTAGCTGAATATTTACAGCAACACGAAGCTGTGGAAGAAGTATATTTTCCTGGATTGCCTTCGCACAAGAACCATGAAATTGCGAAGCGCCAACAAAACGGTTGGTTCGGAGGCATAGTGTCCTTTACCCTAAAAGAAGATACCGTAGATGCTGCCAATGCTTTTGTTACTTCTACCGAGTATTTTAAGCTAGCAGAAAGTTTGGGGGGAGTAAAAAGTTTGTTGTGTCACCCACCCCAAATGACACATGCTTCCGTACCCAGGGAAAAACGATTGGAGGCGGGAATCAAGGATTCCTTAATCCGTTTGTCCTGTGGTATAGAGGATGCCGTGGATCTTATTCAGGATTTAGAAGATGCGTTTAAAACGGCATCGAAGTCAAAACAAGTCGAACTCGTTTAATTCAGGATTGTTATGAGTGCACAAATAGAAACATTGGCAAAGCCAAAGATCGACTTGAAACAGATTCAGAAAAAGAAAATAAACATCGCCATTTTTGGTCATGGAAACGTAGGAGGAAAACTGATTGATCAGATTATTGAAGAGCAGGCCGAAATTTCCCGACGGAGGAATTTAGAGATCAATGTGTTTGCCGTGGCAAATTCGTCAACCGTTTTGCTTTCCAAAGAAGGAGTTTCGGCACATTGGAAATACGATAAGTTGGAGAAAGGCGAAGCGTATCCCATTTCCAACATCATCAACTTTGCGCAGGAACACAAATTGGAGAACTTGATCGCTGTTGACAACACACCCAGCAAAGAGTTTGTAGAAAACTATCCATTGTTGATTCAAAACGGGTTTCATTTGGTTTCCTCCAATAAGATTGGAAATACCAAATCCCTCGATTTCTATAACAACCTTAGGAAGGAGTTGAATCGGTACGACAAGGAATATTTATATGAGACCAATGTGGGTGCCGGCCTTCCGTTGATAGACACCATTAAGTTATTACACCTGTCGGGAGAGAATATAACACGGATAAAAGGGGTGTTTTCGGGCTCGTTGAGTTATATATTCAATATTTTTTCGAAAGAAAATATCCCTTTCAGCCAAGTCATACAGAGCGCTATCTCCAATGGGCTTACCGAACCCGACCCAAGAGAAGACCTTTGTGGTAACGATGTGGGAAGAAAATTGCTAATTTTAGCCCGTGAATTGGATCTACATAATGAGTTGGAAGATGTTTCCATTCAGAACCTGATTCCGAAAGAGCTGAGAAATGTGTCGAAAGAGACATTTTTGGAGCGGCTGGACGAATTGGATGTTCCTTTTCACATAAAGAAAAAGAATCTAGCCAAAGACAATGTACTTAGGTATGTAGGCGACCTCCACGGGGATCTCTCCAAGGATGACGGAGCAAAGTTGGATGTACAACTGGTATCCGTGCCCAAGGATTCGGTGCTGGGACAGTTAAAGGGAAGCGATTCCCTGTTCGAGATCTATACCGAAAACTATGGGGCTAGTCCCATAGTGATACAAGGAGCCGGTGCAGGAGCCGAAGTTACCGCAAGGGGTGTTTTTGGGGACATACTGCGGTTAAGTGATAAATTGAATTAAAGAATGATAAAAGAACTGGGAAAAGTAGCGATTATAGGATGTGGAAATCTTGGAAAGTCCATACTCAATGGGTTATTGGGCGGGGGCAAGTTTGCTCCCCAAAACCTGATAGCCACCAAGCGTAATTTAGAAAGCTTGCAGGAGTATGAGGACCAAGGAGTGTTGGTTACTTCGGATAATGCTAAAGCGATTGCAGAATCCCAGTTTGTTTTGGTAGCACTTAAACCACACCAGATTCTTTCCTTTTTGAAAGAATTCAAGGAATTGTTTACCGAGAACCATGTTGTTGTTTCACTGGCTACTGGCGTTAGTATACACGAATTGGAAACAGCCCTAAATGCCTCAAGAACGGTTTTTAGGGCTATGCCCAATACGGCTACGACCATTTTGGAATCCATAACCTGTGTATGTGGAAATACAGAAGATGAAGCTGTTAAAGAAAGGGTGAAACATCTTTTCGACCAATTGGGAGACACGGTTTTTATAAACGAAGACCTAATGGAGTCTGCTACAGTATTAGGAGCTTGCGGTATTGCCTTTGTACTTCGATTTATGAGGGCCATGGTACAAGGTGGGATTCAGATTGGGTTTAGTGCCGAGATTGCAGGTAAGATTGTAAACCAGACCGTAAAAGGCGCTGCAGAATTGCTTATTAAAAATGGTGAACATCCTGAATACGAAATCGATAAGGTGACGACGCCTAGGGGATGCACCATTGCAGGGCTTAATGAAATGGAACACAACGGATTTAGTTCTGCTTTGATAAAAGGAATTGTAGCATCGTATGAAAAAATTGAAAAATAGAAGACCATGAAAGTAACGTTAACCCGAATTAATAACGACTATCTTTTTGAAGGCACCGGCAAAACCGGGGTTCCTGTGCATATAGACAATACCTCCCAGGAAGGGGCCGTTGGGGCCAGTCCCATGGAATTGTTACTAATGGGGGTAGGGGCTTGTAGCGCTATCGATATCATCTCCATTTTAAAGAAACAGAAACAGGAAGTTGCCGACTACAGCATGGAGGTAGAAGGTAGCCGAAAAGAGGTACAGCAAGCCAAGCCTTTCGAAAGCATTGTGATACGAATTTACTTGGAAGGGGATATAGATCCCAAGAAGGCAAAACGTGCCGCGCAATTAAGTTTCGATAAATATTGTTCGGTTTCCATTACTTTGGAAAACTGTGTAAAGGTTTCTCACGAAATTCTCATAAACGGGGAATTGATTGGTTAGTTTTCTAGTATATTTATCGAGTAAATAGGGAATTATGTTATCTCGAAAAACAAAATACGGACTTAAAGCACTTAGTTACCTCGCCAAATTGGAGGACGATAAGCCTGTTCAGATCTCTGTAATTTCTGAAGCAGAGAACATTTCCCAGAAGTTTTTGGAAAGCATCCTTTTGGGGCTTCGCAAAACAGGATTCCTGGGTTCCAAAAAAGGAAAAGGGGGAGGTTATTACCTATTAAGGAAACCCGAAGATATTTCCATTGCCGCTGTGTACCGTGTTTTGGAAGGCCCTATTGCCATGGTTCCCTGTGTGAGCCTCAATTTCTACGAAACCTGCCACGATTGCCCAGATGAGCACCAATGCAGTGTACACCGACTCATGGTCCAAGTGAGGGATAATACACTTTCTATTCTAGAGAATACAACCCTTAGGGACTTTATCACCGAGAAATAATCTAGTTTTCTTGTTATTGAACAACAAGATTGTATTTTTGTATACTCTACTAAATCTATAGGAATAATATATAATGAACCAAATCACTTCAGAAAACATAGCGTTATTCAATAGAAATTTGCGTTACGAATCCCCAAAAGAGATCATTTCCTTTGCCCTTGAGATTTCAGAAAACCCGATAGTAACTACTAGTTTTGGAACCTATTCGGCTGCGATCCTTCATGCCTGTACCCAATTGTATAAGGCCATTCCTGTTGTTTGGTGTGATACGGGTTATAATACCGTTGCTACATATCAACATGTTCAGGAGCTTTCGGAACGCTTGCAGCTTAACTTGGATATTTTTGTACCCAAACTCACCACGGCTTTTTTAGACAGTTCCATCGGCAGGCCAGAATTGAACAATCCCAATCATGCTCTTTTTTCAGAAAAAGTGAAATTGGAGCCTTTTCAAAGAGCCTTTCAGAAATACAAACCCGATGTATGGTTCAGCAATATAAGGAAAGGGCAAACCAAGCATCGTGATGACTTGGATATCTTAAGTTTTAGTCGCGATGGGATTCTTAAAGTGAGTCCTTTTTACTATTACAGTGACGAAGCCGTGCTTCAATACATAAAAAAGCATGACCTCCCAGTAGAATTCGATTATTTCGATCCCGTAAAGGCTCTATCTACGCGGGAATGTGGTATTCATTTGGGAAAATAATACGCATAGGGTTGCGTATAACATATTTATGCCTTTACTTTGTCCCCAGTTCATTAAAACATTGACTTGTTATCAAGAAAGGTGGAGGGAATAGACCCTGTGAAGCCTTAGCAACCCTTCGTTCTGAACGGAGAAGGTGCTACATTCTATCCCTTTGTTGGAATAGATAACACAAATGGAATTTCCTTTCACATTTCTTGATAGCTTATTTATATGATCTAGGATATACATAGATCAAAAAATTGCTATGAAAGAGAAATTATATCAAGCACTCGAAGAACGAATTTTAGTATTGGATGGCGCCATGGGAACCATGTTGCAACGGTATGAATTTACCGAAGCCGATTTTCGTGGGGAACGTTTCAAGGATTTCCACAAGCCCGTAAAGGGAAACAACGATCTCCTGTCCATTACCCAACCCCATGCCATTGCCGAAGTACATGCCAAGTATTTTGAAGCAGGTGCGGATATTGTGGAAACGAATACTTTTTCGGGAACCACCATCGCCATGGCCGATTACGACATGGAGGATTTGGTGTACGAACTCAACTACGAAAGTGCTAAAATCGCTAAACAAGTAGCGGAAGAGTTCACTAAAAAGGAACCCTATAAGCCCCGCTTTGTGGCTGGAGCCATGGGACCCACAAACAAAACGGCCAGCCTGTCCCCAGATGTGAACGATCCTGGGTTTCGGGCCATTTCATTCGATGAACTTCGCATTGCCTATAAACAACAAGCAGAGGCTCTGTTGGATGGTGGGGCAGATATCCTATTGGTGGAAACCATTTTCGATACCCTTAACGCAAAAGCAGCCCTTTTCGCTATCGAAGAGGTGATGGACGAGCGCAACATAGAAGTTCCCATTATGGTGAGTGGTACCATTACTGATGCTTCGGGAAGGACGTTATCTGGGCAGACCGCAGAGGCATTTTTAATCTCTATTTCGCATGTGCCTATTATAAGCGTAGGTTTTAACTGTGCTTTGGGGGCTAAACAGCTTACACCCCATTTGGAGATAGTGGCGCACAGAACGCCATTTGCCGTTTCTGCCTATCCCAATGCTGGCTTGCCCAATGCTTTTGGGGAGTACGACGAAACTCCTGAACAAATGGCGGATCAGGTGAAGGAGTACCTAGACAAAGAACTGATCAATATCGTAGGTGGGTGTTGTGGTACGACTCCACCCCATATAGAAGCCATCGCCAACCTTGCCAAACAATATAAACCTAGACCCTTAGCTCAAATTACAGCATGATCCCACAAAAGAAGGATATAGAAGCTGCCTGTAAACAAGTTCAGGCATTTACGCATCGTACGCCGGTGCTGCAGTCATCATTGCTGAATGAATTGACAGGGTGCCAAGTATTCTTTAAGTGTGAGAATTTTCAGAAAATGGGGGCGTTCAAAATGAGGGGAGCACTCAATGCCATTGGTAATTTATCCGAAGCGCAACGAAAAGCAGGGGTGGTGACCCATTCCTCAGGGAATTTTGGACAGGCCGTAGCGCTGGCTTCCAAAAGTTTAGGGGTAACAGCCTATATCGTAATGCCCGAAAATGCACCGGATGTAAAGAAAGCAGCTGTAAAATCCTATGGGGGAATCATTACCGAATGTGAATCCACTTTGACAGCACGGGAAGCAGCATCGGAGAAAATTCAGAAGGAAACAGGAGCAACCTTTTTGCACCCTTCCAATGATACGGATGTGATTTTGGGAAATGCCACAGCAGGTGTAGAACTATTGGAAGCACATCCCGACCTCAATATACTCATGTCACCCATTGGAGGTGGCGGACTTATTGCTGGAACCGCTTTGGCTGCTCATTATTACGGAAACAGTTGTAAGGTAATAGGTGGAGAACCTTTTGAAGCTGATGATGCCTATCGTTCCCTGAAATCGGGAATCATAGAAACCAACAAAACAGCCCATACCATAGCCGATGGATTGCGGACCCATTTGGGGGACAAAAATTTCCCCATTATACAACAATGGGTGTCGGAGATTATTCGGGTGGAAGAAGAAGAGATTGTCGAGGCAATGAAACTTATTTGGGAACGCATGAAAATTGTGATCGAACCTTCATCGGCAGTTCCTTTTGCTGCTTTGTTGCGCAACAAGGATCAGTTTAAAGGACAGAAAGTAGGCATCATACTATCTGGCGGAAATATAGATGTAAAGAAATTACCTTTTTAAAAAGCGAATGGAGAGAGCGCGTAAATATTTGAAACTATCTGGACTCGAACCCTTAATCATTACTCCCGAGAGTAATTTCATTAATGTAGGGGAACGAACCAACGTAGCAGGGTCCCGAAAGTTCCTTCGGTTGATTAAGGAAGAGAATTTCGAGGAAGCCCTAAGCATTGCCAGGCACCAAGTAGAAGGAGGTGCCCAGATCATCGACATTAATATGGACGATGGTCTTATCGATGGAAAGGAAGCTATGGTAAAGTTCTTGAACCTTATCGTGGCCGAACCCGATATTGCCAGGGTTCCCATCATGATCGATAGCTCGAAGTGGGAAATCATTGAAGCGGGACTTCAGGTAGTGCAAGGAAAATGTGTGGTAAATTCCATAAGCTTAAAAGAAGGGGAAGAAGAGTTTATACGTCAAGCAAAGTTGATAAAGAGATATGGTGCTGCTGTTATCATCATGGCTTTCGATGAGGTAG
Organism: Flavobacteriaceae bacterium; assembly: GCA_028281065.1. GTDB lineage: Bacteria > Bacteroidota > Bacteroidia > Flavobacteriales > Flavobacteriaceae > Aureisphaera. Next base: position 15,618 of record JANQKN010000158.1, read on the forward strand.
GGCAGGCCGATACCTACGAACGTCGTATCGAAATTGCCGAGCGCAGTTACCGTATTTTGGTAGATCGGGTAAAATTCGCTCCAGAAGACATCATTTTCGACCTCAATATTTTTCCCGTAGCTACTGGGATGGAGGAGCACCGAAAGAATGCGTTGGATTTTATTGAAGGCACCCGATGGGTACGTGAAAATCTTCCGCATTGTAGTGTGAGTGGTGGGGTGAGTAATGTTTCCTTCAGTTTTAGGGGGAACAATACCGTACGCGAAGCTATGCACTCCGCCTTTTTGTACCATGCTATAGCAGCAGGAATGAACATGGGGATTGTAAATCCAGCACTTTTGGAAGTGTATGATGACATTCCCGAGGATCTTTTGGAGCATGTAGAAGATGTACTCTTGGACCGACGTGACGATGCTACGGAACGCTTGTTGGAATTTGCTGAAACCGTAAAAGGGGTAAAGAAAGAGCAGAAAGTAGATCTGTCTTGGCGAAAAGAACCTTTGCAGGATCGCATTACACGGGCCTTGGTAAAAGGGATTGATGAGTTTATTATCGAAGATGTTGAGGAAGCCCGTCAAAATGCCCAAAGACCCATTGAGGTGATCGAAGGGCAATTAATGACTGGAATGAACGTAGTAGGCGATTTATTTGGGAGCGGAAAGATGTTCCTTCCCCAGGTAGTGAAGTCCGCAAGGGTTATGAAAAAAGCCGTGGCCTATCTAGAACCTTACATATCTGAAGAAAAAGACGAAGTGACTGCCTCTGCAGGGAAAATATTGATGGCTACCGTAAAAGGTGATGTTCATGATATTGGTAAGAACATTGTATCCGTGGTTTTGGCCTGTAACAACTACGAGATTGTTGATCTGGGAGTCATGGTCCCGCCCGAAAGGATCATTGCCGAAGCCAAGGAACATCAAGTCGATATTATTGGGTTGAGCGGTCTTATTACCCCTTCCTTGGACGAAATGGTATTCCTCGCCAAAGAGATGCAACGTCAGGACTTTGAAGTTCCTTTGCTTATCGGCGGAGCGACTACCAGTAAGGCTCATACGGCGGTTAAAATAGATCCACAGTACCAACATGCCGTGGTGCATGTAAACGATGCTTCAAGGGCAGTAACCGTAGTGGGGGATTTGCTTCAAAAAGATAAAAAGGGCAACTATATCGCTTCCTTGAAGAAGGATTATGCGGAGTTTCGGGAAGGATTCTTAAACCGTCAAAAAATAAAGACCTATGTGGGTATCGATGAAGCCCGAGCCAATAAGTATTCTATAGATTGGGACGAAGCTGAGATTGTAAAGCCCAATAGATTGGGGATCCAAAAACTGGAGGATTTCGATCTGGAATTATTGAAACCCTATATAGACTGGAGCCCTTTTTTCAGAAGCTGGGACCTGCATGGACGGTTCCCAAACATTCTAGAAGATGAAGTCGTGGGACAACAAGCTACCGACCTCTTTTTGGATGCCGAGAATATGCTTCAGAAGATCATCGATGAAAAACTATTGAAGGCCCATGCCATTTTTGGCCTTTTTGAAGCCAATGTTGTAAACGATGACGATATCGTAGTGCGACACAATTCCGAAGAACATACCTTCAGAACGTTACGACAACAAAGTAAAAAAGCAAAAGGAAGACCCAATCTGGCACTGGCCGATTTTGTCGCCCCCAAAGCCTCTGGCAAACAAGATTATTTAGGGTGTTTTTGTGTTACCGCTGGTTTCGGTACCGAAGAACTTGCCCGATCCTATGAAAAAGAGAATGATGATTACAACAGTATTATGGTAAAGGCTTTGGCCGATCGTCTGGCCGAAGCTTTTGCCGAATACTTACACAAACAAATCCGAAAAGAACATTGGGGTTATGCCAGTGAAGAAAACCTATCCAACGAGTCCCTCATTAAAGAGGAATACAAGGGAATACGGCCTGCTCCTGGATACCCAGCCTGTCCCGATCATTTGGAAAAGAAGACCATTTGGGAGTTGTTGGGGGTAGAAGGGGAGATAGGTGTAAAGCTTACCGAGAATTTGGCCATGTGGCCAGCCGCTTCAGTATCAGGGTATTATTTTGGAAACCCGGAATCCCGCTATTTCGGATTGGGAAAAATTAAAGAAGATCAAATTGCAGATTTTGCCGAGAGAAAAAGCATTTCTGTAGAAGAAGCCACCAAATGGCTTCGAACCAATATTGCAGATTAAATGAAAGTAACCGAACACATTGCCAACGCAAACGGAAACACCCAGTTTTCCTTCGAGATTCTCCCTCCTCTAAAAGGGCAGAACATTACATCTATATTCGAAAGTATAGATCCGCTCATGGAGTTCAATCCCCCATTTATAGACGTTACCTACCATAGGGAAGAATATGTTTATAAAGATGTTGGAAACGGATTGTTGCAAAAACAAGTGGTACGCAAACGTCCTGGAACCGTTGGGATCTGTGCTGCTATCCAGAATAAGTACAACGTAGATGCCATTCCACACATATTGTGTGGTGGTTTTACCAAGGAAGACACAGAGAACTTCTTGATCGACCTTAATTTCTTGGGTATCGATAATGTAATGGCACTGCGCGGTGATGCTGTAAAAAGCGAAACCTACTTTACACCTGAGAAGGAAGGCCATAACTATGCCAGCGAATTGGTAGAACAGATCACCGAACTAAATAACGGAGTGTATTTGGACGAAGAAATCCAGAACCAAGCCCAAACCGACTTCTGTATTGGGGTGGCAGGCTATCCCGAAAAACATATGGAAGCACCTAGCTTGGATAGTGATATTCACTTTTTGAAGAAGAAAATAAAAAAAGGAGCTACCTACATCGTGACCCAGATGTTTTTCGACAACCAACGCTATTTCGATTTTGTGGATAAATGCCGGGCCGAAGGGATTACCGTTCCCATTATCCCAGGTTTAAAACCCATCGCCACCAAAAAACAGCTGAACTTAATCCCCCATCGCTTTAGTTTGGAGCTGCCCGACGATCTTATCATGGAAGTGGTAAAGTGCAAAGACAACAAGGAAGTGCGCCAAGTAGGGATCGAATGGTGTACCAAACAAAGCAAGGAATTAATAGCAGCGGGAGTGCCTGTTTTGCACTACTATTCTATGGGTAAAAGTGACAATATTAAGGCCATAGCTTCCCAAATATTTTAAATTCTTATTTTTGACCGCATGTTGCGGTATGTGATTGTACTGTGTTTTTTCCCCGGAACACTATTTTCACAAGAAAGCGTAAGGGAATCTGGCTATTGGGATAGCCAATACTACTATGGTGCCATGCTACGGCACAACAAGAATGTAGCGCATTTGGTCACCGACCACCCTACGGGTTTCATCTTATCCTATAATCACAAGACCTTTGGAGAGAAATACTGGCAGGAAGCCTACAACTATCCCGACTGGGGTTTTTCCTTTATCTATCAGGATTTTAATAGCGAGGTTCTGGAACGGAACTTTGGGTTATATGGCCATTACAACTTCTATTTCCTGAACAGAAACCTACAGCTTCGTTTGGGACAAGGGATTGCATACAATACCAATCCTTTCGATATAGACACCAACTTTAAGAACACCGCCTATGGCAGTTCTTTCATGGCTTCCACATATATTATGCTCAATTTTCAAAAGCAGCGTATTTGGAAAGGCTTGGGCGCTCAGATCGGGCTTTCTTTCATACACCATTCCAATGGTAGTTTTAAGGCTCCCAATACAGGGACCAACGTAGTTGCGTTAAATGCTGGGCTTACTTATGACTTTCATGTGGATGAAGAACAGGAATATGCAGAGCTTTTCCCAGAAACGGACTTTTCAGAAAAAATCACCTACAATTTTGTAGTTCGTGGAGGACTTAACGAAGGCGATATCATTGGACTTGTGCAACAACCCTTTGTGGTATTAACAGCCTTTGCCGATAAACGATTGAATTACAAGAGCACAATTCAGTTTGGGGTAGAAGCCTTTTTCTCCAAGTTTCTGGAAAAAGAGATCGAATATCGGGCGTTGGCCTTCAATAGCAGCACTTTAACTGGAGACGAAGACTACAAACGGGTGAGTGTGTTTGCTGGGCATGAATTTAGGCTAGGAAACGTAGCCATACCCACTCAAGTGGGCTATTACCTCTATTGGCCTTACGAATACGAATTGCGGGTATATTCCCGAATAGGATTGAAGTATTATATCACCGATCAGTGGTTTGGTGTGGCAAGTGTAAAAACCCACGCAGCCAATGCAGAAGCCATTGAGTTTGGAATTGGAATACGACTATGATGAAAAAACTGTTTTTTATAATTCCCTTGGTCTTCACAGCTTGTAATAGTGAAGATGCTTTGGATTGTTTTCAAACCAAGGGAGATACTATCGTTACCGAGTTTACAATGCCTGCTTTTTCCAAAATCCGTATCGAGGACGATGTGTCTTTGGTCATTCGGCAAGGCGATGTACAAGAGGTGTTGATAGAAACCGGAGAGAACTTGTTGAACGATGTAAGTGTTTCCGTAGAAGGGGAAACTTTGGTGGTTCGCGATGACAACCGATGCAATTTTGTGCGCGATTTTGGCATCACCAAAGCCATTGTTACTACACCGGTACTTACCGAAATTAGAAACAGTAGCGAGTTTCATGTTACTGGCGAAGGTGTTTTGCAATTTCCGTTTTTGGAACTGATTAGCAATACTTCGGGAGGGGTGGAAGGTTCACGAAAAAGCGGCGATTTTACCCTCACCATACAATGTGAGGATTTTCGGGTGGATGCCAATGGTTTCAGCGGGTTTTATATCGATGGTTTTTCCGAAAAGGTAAGCATTGCATTCCAAGACGAAGTCCCCCGTTTTGAAGGTCCCGACCTTATAGCAAACGAAATTAGGATCCTGCATCGCAGTGCTAATAAAATGATTGTGAATCCCCAAGAAATATTACGTGGAGAGATATTAAGCACTGGCGATGTTATATCGGTGAACAGGCCTCCCGTTGTGGAAGTGGAAGAAATTTTTACAGGCCGTCTGATTTTTCAAGATTAGTGTATATTTGCGCCATTCGATTCATTATGAGAAAGACTTTTTTTGTTATAGCTTTTGTAATGTTGGGGAGCTTGGTCTATGCACAGGATAAGCCACTGAGACCTTTCGAGATAGAAGCAGATGTGTTTTACGGGAGTATTTTAGAACACAATCCCGATATAGCCCACCTTATTACAGCCCACCCCGAAGGTGTTATCTTAAGCTATAACAGAAAGACCTACGGTTTCCGTGAAGCCGAAAGAAGGTACAATTACCCCGATTGGGGATTTACCTTTGCTTATCAAGACTTTAAAAATGAAGTACTGGGCGAAAACTACAGTTTGTATGCCCATATGAATTGGTATTTCCTGAATAGAAACCTAGTCTTTAGAATGGGGCAGGGGATCGCTTATGCCACCAACCCGTATGATCCAGAAACCAACTTTTTGAACAATGCATTTGGTTCCGATATCTTAAGTACCACATTCTTAAAGCTGAACTACGTTAAGGAAAATGTTTGGCAGGGATTGGGATTCCATGCTGGGTTCAGTATCATTCACTATAGTAACGCTAACTTTAGGGCACCCAATAACAGTACCAATACCTGGGCCTTTAATGCAGGACTCAGTTACCTTTTCGATCATGAAAACTTTCCTGATTACATAGAAGAGGAAGATCCGCCAAGCAAAAGCCATGCAGAGCGTATAAAATACAATTTGGCTTTCCGTTTTGGATGGAACGAGAGTGATGTGGTAGGACAGGGGCAGTTTCCGTTTTATACGGTATCTGCCTTTGCAGATAAGCGCATTAATTACAAAAGTGCCTTGCAATTGGGGGTAGATTATTTCGACTCCAAGTTCCTGGAAGAGTTCATTCGGTATCGATCTGTTGCTTTTCCAGAGGATCAGCTTACTGGGGATGAGGATTATCGAAGGGTCGGCGTGTTTTTTGGACACGAATTGCGGTTCTATAAAACCGCTTTTGTTTCCCAGATTGGGTACTATGTATATTGGCCTTATGATTTCGAAAACAGATGGTACAACCGTCTGGGTCTAAAGCGCTATTTCTATAAGGATAAAATATTTGCCGCAGTAACGGTAAAGGCACACTGGGCAAAAGCAGAAGGTGTTGAATTTGGAATTGGAGTACGATTATGAAAAAATTCTTAGGTTATATATTAATAGTAACTCTTTTCTGGAGTTGCGATAGCGAAGATGGCCTCAATTGCTTTCAGGCAGCAGGGGATATCATTCAAGAAGAGTTTGAAGTACTTCCTTTCGAAAAGATATTGGTACGGGAACGTGTTCAGTTAATCCTAAAAGAAGGCCCTTTTCAGAAAGTGGTTGTAGAAACAGGTGAAAATCTACTTAACGATATCGTAGTACAATCCTTGAACAATACCTTAAGTGTTAAGAACGACAATGGTTGCAACTTGGTTCGCGACTACGGTATTACCAAAGTATACGTAACGGCTCCCAATATTAGTGAAATACGAAACAGTTCGGGGCTTGCTGTATTGAGCGATGGGGTACTCACGTACCCTGAATTAACCTTGATTTCTGAAGATCAGGATAACGAAGACGAGTTCCATATCGATGGGGATTTCCATATACAATTTGAAGGTGGTGCATTGAACATTGCTGCCAGTGGAATTTCCAATTTCTTTTTAAGCGGTACGGCACAAGAAGCCAATTTTTCACTGTTTGATGGCGATAGCCGTGTAGAAGCAGAGAACCTGCTTATAGACGACCTTACCGTTTTCCACAGGAGTACCCAGAAAATGATTGTGCACCCTATCAATTCCATTCAAGGGGAAATAAGAAGCTTGGGGGATGTGATCGCCAAAAACCGCCCGTTGATTGTCTTGGTAGAGGAATTTTATACGGGACGATTGATTATTGAGGACTAGTCAACTCCACAAAGAGTTTTTCCAAAGTTGTATTTTTTTGATGTAGCTGAAGGATCTTCAGGCCATTGTCATGCGCAAAATCGAATACCTTGCCACGCATGTCCTGATCCGTGCTAAAATAGAGGTGGTACACAAAACCTGCTTTGTTTTCTACTTTGTCTATATGGCCCAAACGCTGTAAAGCAACCTCTTCCACACGGTAGTCGAATTCCACTTCCACGATTTGTTGCTTACCTTCTTTTAACTCAGCCAGAGGCTTGTCCAATACAATTTCCCCTTTGTTAATGATAATAACACGATCGCAAATAGCTTCCACTTCCTGCATAATATGTGTGGAGAGCAATACGGTTTTTTCCTTCCCTACCTGCTTGATGAGTTCCCTGATTTCTATAAGTTGGTTGGGATCCAACCCTGTAGTGGGTTCGTCCAAAATAAGTACTTCGGGATCGTGCAGTAGGGCATTCGCTAAACCAACCCGCTGTCTGTATCCTTTAGACAGCTGCTCGATGCGTTTGTGAGCCTCTGGGGTAAGTCCTGTTAGAGCTATTACTTTGTCTACTTCAGTCTTAGGAATACCATAGATTTCGGCATTAAAGCTTAGGTGTTCCTTTACATACATCTCCAAATACAACGGGTTGTGCTCGGGAAGGTATCCAATGCTTTTTTGCACCTTTCTTTCTTCGTTGGAAACAGCAAAACCATTTACGGATGCTTGCCCGTCCGAAGCCTTCAAATAGGTCGTCAGAATTTTCATCAAGGTGGATTTTCCCGCTCCATTGGGTCCTAGGAACCCCACGATTTCCCCTTTTTTAATGGAGAAGGAGATTTCATTAAGCGCTTTTTGCGCCCCGTAGAATTTAGTGATTTTGGCAACTTCTATAGACATAGGGTACGAAGATAAAACTAGATATTCAGAAAAACGCAAAAAAATATTGCATGTTTTAAAACAATGTGTACTTTAGCATTAACAAACAGACAATGAAACAGTTTTTTACATTTTACAACTTTTGGTTTTTCTATTTCCACGGAGATAGCCGGGTTGTTGTGTAATTGATTGTTACAATTATAAATTAAATGAAAACCCGGACAGATGTTCCGGGTTTTTTTTATGGTATAAACTAAAAATGATACGATTATGAAAATTGCGATTCAAGGAATAGAAGGATCCTTCCACGATGAAGCAGTACAGCGACTTTTTCCGATGGAAGAGATTGAACTTATTAAGTGCGATAGCTTCGATGCCGTCACCCAAAGCATCAAACACAACAAAGCAGAGCTTGGGGTATTGGCTATTGAGAACAGTATTGCTGGCTCCATTTTACCCAATTACAATTTGATTGAAGCAGGTGGTTTCGAAATTTACGACGAAGTCTTTCTAAACATTCAAATGTACCTCATGGCTTTGGAGAGTGAGTCCATCATCGATGTTTTTGAAGTGCATTCGCATCCTGTAGCATTGTTACAGTGTAAGGATTACCTGAGGAAATTTCCGCCGCAATTTAAAATCATAGAAGGAAAAGACACCGCCAGTGAAGCCAAGAGAATTAAGGAAAACAACCTTAAAGGAGTGGCGGCCATAGCTGGAAAACAGGTGGCCGATCGTTATGGACTGAAGATTCTGGATAGCAACATCCAGGATATCAAAGAAAACCAAACCCGTTTTGTGTTAATAGGGAAGAAAGGGGAGACTTTTAGCCGAAAAACACCCAACAAAGCCAGCCTTAAATTTGTGTTGGGAAGTGAGGTAGGAACTTTGAGTAGTGCATTGCAGGTTATGGCGGGTCACCGACTTAATTTAACAAAAATACAATCCCTGCCTCTGTTGGGAACTCCTTGGAAATATGCGTTCTTTGTAGACGTTGTTTTCGAAACCCCACAACAGTTCTATACCGCAATGGACGAATTGGAGGGAGTGGTGAAAGAATTGAAAATTATTGGTACGTACACCCAGAATAGGAAGAATGTACCCAGTGAATTGACAAACGTATTGGAACATGGAAAATAAAAAGGAACTGCGCGGTTGGTTGGATGCCATGGAATTGGCACATCCATTAGTGATTGCAGGGCCCTGTAGCGCCGAAACCGAAGAACAGGTTTTAACTATTGCACACCAATTAAAGGATACCGATGCCACTGTATTGCGGGCAGGTATTTGGAAACCTCGTACCCGTCCCGGGAATTTTGAAGGGGTAGGGGCACTGGGGCTAAAGTGGCTCCAAAAGGCCAAACAGGAAACGGGAATGATGATCACTACCGAAGTGGCCAATGCCCATCATGTGGATCTAGCATTAAAACACGATGTGGATATTCTTTGGATTGGGGCACGTACCACCGTTTCTCCTTTTATCGTGCAAGAAATTGCCGATGCTTTACAGGGAACGGATAAAACAGTATTGGTGAAGAACCCTGTAAACCCAGACCTTGCTTTATGGCTGGGAGCTGTGGAACGTTTTCACAGTGCAGATGTGAAGAATTTGGGAGTGATCCACAGAGGTTTTTCCACCTATGAGAAGACTCGCTACAGAAACAACCCCGAATGGCAAATTCCGATTGATCTGCAGAACCGTTTTCCAGACTTACCATTGATTTTGGATCCTTCGCATATAGCGGGTAGGAGGGACATTATTTTCGATCTCTGCCAAACGGCTTTGGACCTTAATTACGATGGGCTTATGGTAGAGACCCATCACGATCCCGATAATGCTTGGAGTGATGCCAAGCAGCAGATTAAACCCAAAACATTGGACCAGATGACGGTAGATCTACGTATTCGTAAAGAAGAAGGGGATGCTATCGAATTCCAAAACAAACTGGCTACGGCCCGAACCAAGATCGATGTGGTGGATCATCAGCTTATCGAAATGTTGGGCAAGCGTATGCGCATAAGTGATGAAATTGGGGCATTGAAGAAAAAGAACAATGTGGCCATCCTACAAACCAAACGATGGAACGAGATTTTAGGGAAAATGATCCTTCAGGGAGAAGAACAGAACCTAAGCGAAGAGTTTATCTTGAAGGTCTTTAAGGCCATTCACCAGGAGTCGATCAACCATCAGAAAAAAGTGATTAGTGAATAAAAAAAGACCTCGATTTCGAGGTCTTTTTATTTATTTGATTTACTATAAAGTTATAATCTGTTTTTCTTAAAGATTCAGTGCTATAATAAGAATTAGAAAAATCGTGGGGTAAGTATTCTAACGGGTAACCTTGGTAAAGCGGGAAAATAAATATAGTTGTTGGTAAGTGTGTTATGTAGCCTTAAGATGAAGTTTTTGTCAATATCTTTTATGGAATTAATTGGTTTGTTAAAGTTGATAAATTTCCCTGAACTAGCTATAGGGCCAAAAATAAACTCTGCTCTTTGTTGAGTTGGCACACTATTGGGTTCAAAACTATATTGAACTTGATATCCCTGTATTTCATTTCTTAATTCCATACCACTGAATGTTGAAAACTCGTATTTTCCGCCATTATTAACTATCTTCAAGAAACCTCTTGAATGTTGCCATCCATGAAGTACTTCATGTAAGGTTAATGCTATGTCATCTACAGTTGAAACATCGAAAGGAATTTCAACTGTATTGGCCCCTGTTGGTGTTGCTTCAACTGCACCATTTGCATTGGGGACAGCTTGAACAAGTTTATAGTGATTGTTTGGGTCATTTCCAATAGCATCAATAAACTTCTTAGTAGCATTTAATGTTGTAATCCTGGTATTGATATCATCTATTTCATCCGAGCTTAAGCCTCCACTAGCTAAAACCCCATTAAGATGAGTCACTTTGTTGTCTATAGTTACCTTTAGATAGGCTACTTTTATAGCTGTTATATCTATGGCTGCTCCACCTATGAATATATACTCTGGAGTCCATATACCCCCATCTAAATCAACTCCATTTACAGGATTATTTCCCATTCCCAAATAAGAAGAATGAAACTGTCCGTAAGGATCTGGAGTTAACCATCTTCCAATTCTTCCATCCCATAGTCGCAATTCAAAGGCTTCCATCCCAGTTTCTAGGTCTTTTTCCTGTCCCTGAAAAGCATAGCGGTACTCTCCTTCAATATTTCTATCGGGCATAGGCATACCAAATGGATAATAGTCCTTATAGGCTAGCATAACTGGAGTACTTGTTGTTGTTACATCGGTTACCCTTACATTGTCCAGGTAATAATTGTTTTGGGAGGCTTCGAAGGTAGTACCCAATCGAAAAGTAAGGGTAGCCGTTCCTGTGACCTGCGCATTGTAGGTAACCACCACTTCTTCATTTTGATCTACGGTACCATAAGGACCCAATAGGCCCCATCCTCCAGGCTCGTATACTATGTAGTTAAGCTCATTGGGAGTTTCATCCAAATTCACCGTAAAGCGAATACTGTAGGTATTGCCATTTGTTACAGGAAATCCTACTGATACTTCATTTTCGTTACCATCGGTCACTTCGGCTTTTAGCTCTCCATTGGAGATGGATAGATTCACATTTGCGCTACTAGTCCAGCCCGATGGGACAGAGCTCCCAGAAAAATCTTCATTTAATATCACGGTAGCATTTACTTCCCGTTGAATTACCCCACGGACATTACCAAGATGATCTGGTAGCTCATAGGTGAAAATATCGTTGTCGTTAGATGTCCCTAGCCTAGATAATCCATAGATGGGATACTCTATAGTCTGCTGTATGGATTTGGATTTGCTATCTGGTTGATCGGTCAAGGTATAGATCGCTATAACCTTTCCAGAAGCATCCCGTACATAAAATGTTTTTGGACCATCACCACTATTGGTGGTGATACGTTTTTCTATCCTATGACCGCGATCGTTGTAGAAAAACTCCACACTTTCATTGTTGCCTTGTACTGTGGAATAAATTGATTTTGCCAATCCTGTTGCCCAATAATTATAGCCAATATCGTCTTGCGCATTACTAATGAGTTGCCCTATGTTATTATACGTGTAATTGTTGGAGGCTTGTGTTTTGATATCCCCTGCATCTCCTGTATCGTTAAAAGTAGCATCCGATATATAGTTCAATTGGTTAGTTTCTGTGTTGTAGTTGTAGGTCAAGGCATCCATAGCGTTGTTTCCACTATCTGATGACATGGTTCTAAAAAGGGTCGAAATATTTCCATTGGCGTCATAATCTATGTATGGGACACTATAATCCCCTTGCCCATTTTGTGTAAACACATTATTACTAAAGGAGCCGTAGGTGGCCGAACTCAACCATTTGCTGTCGTTATACTCATACAAATATCCACTGATGGGCATACCAGGAGGATTGAGGTCTTGTGTCTGCCAACGGATTCCTTTAAGGTTGCCATCATAGCGATTGGTTCCAGCCGAGGTGTAATTGATAGCACTTCCCCCACGGGTGTAGTCCCTTTCATGATATTCCAAAATCATCCCAAAAGCATCGTTTTGGTCTTCTCCAGGATCATAAGTGCCCGATAAGGAAGGGTGGTTAACAGCTTTGAGACGACCATCGAGTGTATAGATATAATCTATGCCTTGTAAGCCTTCAGCTAATTCTACGCGCTTTAAAGCACCAGTTTCATAGTAGAAGTATTTAGCATGTTCTGTAAAGTTGATATGATCTCGGGAAGTTTCAATTAAAATTAATTGCCCCAAATCATTATACATGTATTTGTGAACGAATAAATCGTTGGAATCGTCCCTTTGGTAAATTACTTTGGCTACTTGCCCCGTAATGTCGTCATAAACGTAGTCGATAGTCTTGGCACCAAGGCCGTTGATATCCTGAACTAACCATTCCACACGCCCATATATATCATAACTGTACCAGGTTTTATTGGTAGCGGGGTTCTGGGTATATGTTGTGGATACATTCCCTGAAAGGAAACGTTGTGCACGGGATCCATACTGCATGGGATCTGTAGAAAAACCAAGCGCTTGAAGCCCTGCATGATCATTCTCGTCATAAACCGTAAATATCTGTTCGGTGCGATTGTTGGGATCGAGGGAATACTCATCCACAGGAGGTGGTGGGGTTTGTTGACTACCGGACTGAATTTCCATCTCGGTTACCGAGGCTCCTGAATGATAGAGGTCCCCATCTATGAAAAAATCTGCTGTAGCTATGTTGCTAAGGGCAGGAATCTGATAAATTTGTTGTCCATTGAGGTAAATAGAGACAGACCCACTGGTTCTCTTTATTTCGAACAGATCATCTCCATCGTAGGTTCCCAGGTTTCGGGCTAGGGAAGCACCATTGTGCTGCACTCCAATTTGATTGCTATCCAAAAACACAGAAAAATCAATACTGAGGTATCCAGATCCAGCATTGGTTTCCGAAATCCCTATGGCTCCTTTTGTGTTGGTAGTAAATGTAAATGGAATGGTAAAGTCCCCTGTCCCTGTACTTTCTTGTGATGAAAAAGCAGAGTTTACCCAATTGCTTGCTCCTGTTTTGGTCACCGATCCTGTCCCTGTGGAGAGGCTACTACCAACATTAAATGTAGGGGTAACGGTTCCTGAAACGTTAAAATAGGGAAGGTCTCCTTGGCAAATGCCACTTTCAACAGGTCTTCCTCTTTCGTCATATTCGGTATAGGAGAATTTTCCATCTGCGAGCTGTTGACTGTTTCTTGAAAAACGGATTTGTCCGTCGGCTCGATAGACAAATTGACTGTACCCTTCATCAGGACCGTTGGCATATAATAATTCACCTAAGGCATTGTATTCATATGTTGTTGCCATTGAATGGTTAGGAACCCCTGTAGAAAGATTATATGCTTGAGAGTCGAAACCTAATGGTTGAGTGCTTTGCGTAAGTCTTCCAGAGGTGTCGTAATAGTTTAGTGAATAGTTGTGATAGTTTACCTTGTAACGGATTCCTTTAGCATTGGCAGGGACATTGATGGTTCCATTAGATTCGATATGTACTTTTGCGTCATCATCAGATAAAGGGGTATAATACATGCGATATACATTCCCTCCTGTCATGTTAATAGCTGGGATGATATCTCCAGATCGTAAATCCCATACGGTATAGGTTTGCCAAGGGCTTAGGTAGGTAATGTCCGAATTTACAATTCCTTTTGGGATATGAACATCTACAAAGCCTTGCTCTCCTATAAGGGAAACCACCTCGTATTTATTAGTTCCTCCAGAGCGAGCCGTTGCTAAAATCTTTCCTTCTCTATCTGTAAAAGAAACTACTTCATTCCCATGGGGATCAATAACAATAGTTTTAAATGCTGTATGAATGACCTCTTTGCCTTCAGGGCCAATAGGACCATTAAAATAGTCTTGCCCAAAGGCATAGTATAGTTCTTGCGCTGTAGGAAGAGAATAGGCATACCCTTGTGGGAAAGTATCGTTGGATCCATCTCCGTCCAAGTCTAAATATTTTCCGCCAGATACCATTCTTATGTTTCCAGGGTTGAGTTCGTCATAAACCGATCTGGCGTAAGGTCGGTTGGTGTTATCTTGAAAAGGTTCGCTGTCATTGTTACTGCTATAATACCAACCTAAAGAACCAGCGTTGGTTCCCATAACAGGGGGAACTTCTGGATTTGCTTCCAAGGTGGTTGTGGATAGTGTGTTCCCGCTATTGGTTTGTATAAAATCCTCTTTGTAGGCAAAGTGTTGGGGGGTTCCCGTTAAGGGAGATGTATAACTATGTAAAGCTGGACGTCCCTGGAAATCGTAGCGGGTTTCATCGGCCCACATTTTTCCTGTAAGAATATCCTTGGATTGCGATTGCGTTGGCTTTCCCAAGCAGTCGTAATAATTTATACTGGCTCCATACAGTGCTCCGCTGGATTCATAGCTTCTGGAAATGATCCAGTTTCGATCATCATTCGAAGTGGGAACTACTACAGTAGGATCTCCATCAAATCCGTTATAAGAATAGTTAAATGATAGATCTTCTTCATTAACAGCTACAATAATTCTATAATCCTGTTGGGCCAGATTTAAAACCCCTATATCGATATCCTTAGTTGAGTTTTGATCCCCTACGTATTTTATAGAAAGGGAATTTCCCACTTTTGCGAATCGTAACTTTGTGGTTTGTTGTGGGGTAATATCCACCGATTCTGTTATAACCGTACCATCGGGTGAAGAAACCCTTGCCTTGTATGGAGCGGAATTGTTATAGGTAGGGTCTATAAAAATATAACCTAGTTTTATCGAATAGGACTGTTGATTGATTTCCAACAGATCGAAAGAGGTAACAGAGGCCGGCGTAAAATACAAGCTAATAGCTCCCGGACTTACCGTTGGATGATTTGCTGCAACCCCGTTCACTTGAAAACCTGTGATTTCGAAATCACCATCCACCCCTTGGGGAAGGATACTCGAAGTCATGGCATAACTTAGACCTGTCTTAGCATTGGTCATGGTTTGTGAATTGGAATCGATTTGAAAAAGGTCGTTTTCTAACCATTCGAGTTGTTGTGCATAACCCATGAAGGTCATGCAGAAGAACCCTGCTATCAGTATTGCTTTTATTTTATTCATAGTAATCAATATTTGTAGCTTTTAATAAATTATTCTTGTTCGCAGGTACAATCAATATCCTGTTGAGAGGTACTCAAAGGTAGATCCATAGAAACTCCAGGATCACTTACGATACATTGAAACTCTAGCCATTCATAATTCAAAATGCAAAAGTTGTGGTTCTCTATATGGTAGGAGAGTACTGCCTGGGTCCCTGTTCCATTTGGTAAGTCGGTCCAATCTGGGTAGAGATTAGATCTGAATTGCCATTGGTAGGAGTATTGTCCCGATCCTGTGTTGGGATCTACCGTAACGTTCATGGTAAAGTCCCTACACTTATCACAGGAGGGGTCTGGAGGATTGCTGCATTCTCGTTCGGTTAGAACAACCGATACTGATCCTGCTAGAGGTGGGTAGTCATCTCCTCCGCCGCCGCCTGTAGAGCCAATGTCCCCATCTCTTTTGTAATTATATTCATATTCATAAGCTAGTTTGAATCCTCCTTCTAAAGTAGGTGTGTCAGGAATTTCATTATAAATTGCCAATAATCTTCCTTCGGTATCATACTCATAATACACCCCTAGGTTATTGGTTCCTAGAATATGGGTTAATTCATTATGTTCGTTGTATACGTAAGAAATCATCTTAGCATCTACGGGATGAATTCTAAAATCATCTACATATACTGTTCCGGAGTTAGAAACTATTAAGTGTGCAGAACTGTTGGGTATTTGGGCTTCAGTTCGTTCAAAATAATGGTTCATCAATACCCATTCGCCTGCTATAACCCGTTCCCCGTTAAAGGGTTCTGGGATTCCCCCAAATCCTTTTTTGAAACGCACATTGGCATGGTTGTCTTTATGAGCCCAAACCGACATGACATATTTGCCATGACGATGTTCTCCACCTCGGAGAATCACCCCAAAATCATCTCCTGGATTAAGTTTTACAGAGAATGAACCTGTATGTGCTTTATCAGAAGATTGGAAAGCAGCTCCCTGTATTTCATTGTCTAGATAGATTCCGCCTTCGGTATATTCTGCTCCACTATAATACAGTTCGCTATAACCAGCATTTCCATGAGCTATTACCTTGGTATCTCTATCTCCCATTTTGGTGGTGGCTAAGTTTCCATTAATGTCTATTATTTCTATAGGGAGTGAGAAATGATCATAACGTAAAATCTCTGAAACTTTTTGCCAAGGTTCGGATTGTTCACCTCCAGACCAATTAAAATTGTCATGTGTGGCCAGGGTATAGTCTTGGAAGGCACCGTCGGCATCTGTTTCTCCATCCCATAAATAGATTTGGTGTTTTCGCCAGATCTTCTGAGCAGGATCTGTTGGAGCCGATTCAGAACCATTGGTGTTTTTATAACTCCACTCATTATTCCAGGTGGTAATACCAACACTAAGGGGTTTCCAAGTGCCGTTTTGGTCCATAAGGGTGTAATTAACGGCCGGTTGCACTAGCATGTTTCTATAGTTTGAATCATCTACTTTACTTCCCATTTCAGGATATATCGTATAAGCGGGAACCGTACTCGTTTTTATAGCAGTTCCATTACTGTCGAAAGTTTCGGTCTCCAATACTTGTCCGGTATTGGTATCAAAGCTTACTAAGTTTGTTTTTGTGGTATAGCCTCCATTCAAAATTGTGGTGCTTTTTAATACACTGGGATAGGAAATTTTGGAAGATGAATTTAATAACCAATCATCCCGTAAACTAAAATGTCTGCGAAGAACCTTGTAGGTTTGAAACGATTCTTGAATAACTCCCTGGGTCATTTCTGCAGGAGTGGCGTATTCATGTACTGTTTTGGTTAATAGCTGTCCTTCGCCATTATAATTAGCAATTGAGCTTATTTGGCCAATGCAAGCCAGATTATCTATGATGGTAACTTCTTTGGCATTTACATTAACATCTTCACCTATATTGGTATGATTAAATAGTGTTGTAGATTGCAATTCGAAGAAGTCGCCAAATTTGATGGCATTTGGATCTTTTTCGGCCAATACCTTGAATTGATAAACCGTTTTAGTAATATAATCGTTGCTGTTAAGGTTAGACCCAACAATGTTCTTGGAGGTTACGTATTCATACATAGGAGCAGGAGCAGGTAACTGAGATCCGTAAGGTATCTGTATACCAGCATTTTCCTTGTAGGGATAATAACTTATAATTCCCGATGATAAGCCTGTGCTTGGGTTTGTATACTCATATTTAGTAGTAATGGCATTGCCTAAATCATCGGAAGTGGTGATCCCTTTTACCCGGATTCCTCCACCATCCTCATCTTGCGGTATGATATTGGATATAAGGGTATATTGTAGATTGTAGTAATTCTCGCCGTCTGGGACATAAGGTGGGGGGTTGTTGCTATGGTGTCCCCGAGGAACACTTTTAAACGACCATCCAGAGGCTGAGGATAGGTTTGTCAATGGGTTTTGCTCCAAAATTTTGTTTCTATCATCATTGCTGCCGTCGTGACAGTGTAACGTTCCTGTGGCTTCGACGATAAGATGATCATTGGTGACGCTAATGATATTAACCATTCCTGAAGGGACATCGATAAGCCCCCAATCGATATCGGAACTTCCAGGGACATTTCTATAAGCTACTTCGTAGAAATCGAAGAAAATAGGGTCGTTGGTACTAAATAGTTCCGTTAAACTCATATCCATGATAGGAGAATTATCGTCTGCTGTATCTTTCTCAATTTTAAACCGTATGGTCCCTGTTTGAAAACACTGTGGGAACTGCTGTAAGGTGAATTTTAAACCATCGTTAATAGGTTTCCCATTAGGTGCTGCTAGGCTATGGAAACTATCGGATTCATAGGTAATGGAAAGTGTTCCCCCTACTGGGGTAAGTATTTCAGTAAGAGACCATGCTTCGGGTTTATCGGTATGGTAACCCCAATCACTTTGTTTGTCTAAATTGAAATTTTTAGAATTATCGTAAGTGAAATTATACGATGGCATTAGCTGTGTTCCGCCTTTTCCTTTAATAGATACTCCATGAAGCGTTAATCTCCCCGAATAGGAGTTGGGGGATCCATTCACCAATTCATAGTTGTAGTGATCTCCAAGTTCTATAATTTTTAGTGCATTGTTCGCAATATCATCTACATTGTCATGTATATCTATGATGTTGTCTTCTAGGTTAAAATAAGCCCTCTCCTGCTTTTCTGCTAGAAAATCTATATCCACAAATTGGGTTGTTGCTAGTCCATTACCCAATACTTTGTCTACATTGTCATCTTCATTTTTTACCAAAATGATTCTATCCAATCGAAGTGTTTTTTGGGATGGGATGGTAAAACGCGGAGTGTCGAAAGTAGCTGGATTGGGGAAAGAAGCATAATTTACAGCATGATAGGCCCAAGGCTCCGAAAGGTTGTCTACATTTCGGGTGTTCTTCACAAAAATAGCGGTGTGAGTTCTGGTTTTTATACGATCTAGATAGTATAGTTGCTTCCTTCCATGAGTAATACTACGTGTATTGGCTAACCCGTCTTCTTCATAATCCTTTCCGTATGGAGTTTTCCATACAAAGGCATCACTCCAACGTCCATATTGAAAATCGATCCAATATCCATAATCGGCATCATCTACACGTTGATTATTATTAACATCAATATAATCAGGTCCTGTAATGGCAGTAAGTAACCAATGGGTGGCATAGGGTTTTAATTGTTGCGATTCGAAATAGGATTCCCGCTCTGGTTTATCGACCACGTCTAAAGTTCGTTCAACAGTTTCATGATTGTAAACGGGAAGTGAATAGTGATAAGTTTTACCATCTGCGGTAGTAATCATATAGGCACCAATCCCATCAAAAGTATCATTGGGGGTGTTTAAGTTTTCGGGTCTAATCAACCCCGGGGTATTGTTCTGAAGGAGATCATCTACCGTAAAATGCTGTGCAAAATTTCCACCACGTTTACGAGCAGCTACCGCATTGGAGTTGTTGGTGCTTAGGTAATCAAAAATACTTGCTGCACTTGTATTGTTGGTAAAGTTTGTTGGATCTATAATTAATGAAGAAACATATTCGTTGTTAAAATGAAAGTTAGGTTTTCTGGTAAAATCTGTGTAATCGCTTTGCCAGTCGGTGGGTCCAGGTAATCGGTAAAAGAGTTCATATTGCCCTTGCCAATCTTCAAATTTATGGTGGCCAAGCCCTAATAAGGCACCACTCTGGAAAATATTAGGTGTCATTTTCCCAGACAACCCTTGGGCAGATACATTAAAATGATCGTACGACGGGAATACAGCATTGTTAAAACTTAAATTTTGAATCTGTCCCGAGTCTCCAATTTCATTGATGTCCATAAAGTATTTAGAATTGGATATCATTTCGGTGGACACCGAAATAACATCAAGACAGGTAAAATTGTTGGTGTTGCTGGAGTTGTTTATGATTTGGCAATCACAATCGGCAGGATCATCTACCAATGTTGTCATTTGGGTAAGCTCATCATATTCAAAGTGATCAATGGATATGGTACACAAATACTTTTTTGCCTGATTCATATATAAGGTACTGCTTACATAGCTTGTCTTTTTTGTGTTTAAAGCCCATCTAGTTTTTTGTTTGTTGAAGCCAAATGAAAATGTCCCGATAGGGCTAGGGATGCTTATTCCCTTGTTAGTTGCTTGATGATCGGTATTGTAATCGTTGGTAGAAACCGATTGTACGTGGCTAACATTGTGACTTATTCCTGCAATGGAAACAGATATATTATCCGAAGAAAAGTTAATACCTATAGATCCAGCCTTTCCATATTCGGGTTTGGAAAAAGTAATGGAAAAAGAATCCCCTCCTTGAAAGCTTCTGTAATAGCCTACTCCTACAGTTGCTTTGTTACCTCCTTCGTTAATCCTATATCCAACATCTATTCCAACTCCGTCCGTCCCTATGGTTCCCCCAATTGAAAAGCCACTGATGGAATTATACCCAACATCGGCACTCGCATAAAACCCACCACCAGGACGAACCCCAAGCGTAGCCCCTAGGCCTAGACTTCCCCCTTCACCAGTTGCTACCCCCAGGCCAAATGATATAGCTCCTCCAAATCCTTTGTTTGAGTTAAAAGAAACCGAACTTCCTATGGTATAAATATTATACAAACTAAAAGAGGTGCTAATGGTGGTTTCGGTTTCAGATCCTCCCACATCATAGAACCGTTCTACGAGTTTTCCAGAACTCCAATCGTCGGGGTAACCATTTACCCCTCTAATAATAGAGCCTGGGTTGAGGTTCCACCCCAGTCCTACCCACGAAGCTTCTTGATCCATAGCGATTCCTGCATGATAAGACAGTGCTAATGGATATCCGCCTTCAGGTCCAGGGACAGTAAGAACAGGGAGTACATAGGTAAGGTCCCCAGTTAATAAGTTGACCATATCGGTGGCATCCACTGGCTCAAAAGATCCCGCTTCGGGCGCACTGGGCCCTTGTGCCGACACATTCAGTGAAAATAGAATAGCTGCTATAGTTATAATGAAATTTTTTATCCCATTAATTAGGGAACCTCCTTCTCTTCGTTTCTTACTCTTTGGGAATGACGTTGATGTTATCATGATGTTTTCACTTGTTTGTTTCATAATTTTTTAATCGAGTTACCTTATAATAAGCCGCGATCTGTTCAAAGATATTTGGGAGAATGTCTCGTAAACCCCCAAAAGCAGTTAGAGCGAACAGCATTCATGAAAGCGGAGTCTGGATTAATGAATCCCGTGGGTTTTTGATAAAAAACGACCTTGTCGGCTACAAAATGAAGGAAGAATGACCGATGAAGTTATGTGTGTTTTACTCACCCAAAGTAGGTGTTGCCTCAATACATGTTTTTTGTAATGAAAGGGAAGTATAGGTTTGTTCAAACAAAAACTTAGATTAACATGAAAACAACACTACTAACCACCCTCTTTTTTATTTCAATCTTTTCTTCCAAAGCGCAGAGTATTATTAGTGGAACAGTATCCGACCCATACGAATCCCTTTCCAATGCAAGTATTCTAAATACTACAAATGGAGAAGGAACTATAAGTAGTCCCAACGGCACTTTTGTGCTAGAAGCCAAAAAAGGAGATGTGCTGGAAGTATCCTATACAGGGTATAAAAAAATGCAAGTAACCGTAACCGATACTAACCCTATAAATATAACTTTCGAAAGGGAGGCTTTAGGAGAAGTATTGATAGTAGCACAAGCAGCTAAACGCGAGTATAGGGCTTTCTGTTGTTGTTATTCTATTGCCTGTAAACTGGAAGATGAGAAAAAAAGCCAGGAAGAAGAGAGAACTGTAAAAGTTAATGAAGTTAAAAATGTAGTTCTTCATCCTAATCCATCAGACGGGGTTTTTTACTTAACTTTTTATAAAGATTATGAAGTTATAGAAATAAATATATTTGATATGGTTGGGAGATTAATTGCAACAAATAAGACCAATACCCGAAGTCTCATTTTCGATAGTATTGGTATTGACCTATATAATC
>JANQKN010000163.1 GCA_028281065.1 Flavobacteriaceae bacterium
GGGCAATCCCCCTACATTGTGATGCGACTTAATGGTAACCGAGGGTCCATTTACAGAAACACTTTCTATGACGTCGGGATAGATCGTTCCTTGTCCCAACCATGCTACATCTTCCAATAAGTTGGCCTCATCGTCAAAAACTTCAATGAACACGCGTCCAATGGCTTTTCTTTTTGTCTCTGGATCGCTTTCACCTTCCAAGGCTTTCAAGAAGCGTGCCGAAGCATCCACCCCTTTTACATTAAGCCCCATTCCTTTGTATTGCTCCAATACACTTTGGAATTCATTTTTGCGCAACAATCCGTTGTTTACGAAGATACAGTACAGGTTATCGCCAATAGCCTTATTCAGCAAAACGGCAGCTACAGTAGAATCCACGCCGCCACTTAATCCAAGAACTACTTTGCCATCCCCTATTTTATTTTTTAGGTCTGCTACGGTACTATCCACAAAAGCAGCAGGTGTCCAAGAGGGTTCTACTCCTGCGATTTCTACCAAAAAGTTCTCCAACAACTGTTTCCCGTGGGAAGTATGATACACTTCTGGGTGAAACTGAATGGCATAGGTCTGTTCCCCTTCTACCCGATAAGCAGCATTGGCTACGTCGTTGGTACTGGCAAGACGAACGGCCCCAGAAGGCAATTCGGCAATGGTATCGCTATGGCTCATCCATACTTGGGTATCTTCTGGAATTCCCGCAAACAGGCCGTTATGGTCATGTATGGTAGTAAGGTTGGCACGACCGTATTCCCTAATGTCCGACGGCTTTACTTCCCCTCCATGAAAATGGGCTAGGTACTGCGCGCCGTAACAAACCCCCAACAGGGGTTTGTGGCCTTTTATTCGTGAAAGGTCGGGATGCGGAGCATCGTCGGCGCGCACCGAAAACGGGCTGCCCGACAAAATCACGGCTTTAAAACCTTCTAAACTTTCTGGAACTTTATGATAGGGATGGATTTCACAGTAGATGTTTAACTCTCTTACACGCCTTGCGACTAACTGGGTGTACTGTGATCCAAAATCGAGAATAAGGACGTTGTTTTGCATTCGCAAAAATAATCCAAATTTTAAATCTGATGAACTAAATTCCCGAAATGTTTATAAATACAAAATGGTAAACTCATGGGCCAAGGGATCTAGCTCTTTTTTTAGTGTAGATATGAGTCCTTTTCCATACTCGAGATAGAATTCGGAAAAGTTAACAGTGCGCTCCTGAAGGCTCTGGTTGGGGAACAATTGATCCTGAATGCCCATTAAGCGCTCCAACTGATCGACCAATTTCCGCTTTTGAGCCCGTAGCAAGCGTTTCTCCAAATGATCCAATCCGTTGAGTTGCTTTTTTTCCTGGGCACCAACCGCTCCTAAAAAAGAAGCATCGGTTTCTTTTGCCAATTTGTAAAGATCCTTGAATTGCTGCTGAAGATGAGCTCGCTGCTCAGAAAAATCGATCTTTATATCCGATAGTTGGTGGGTAAAGCTAGTTTTTAATGATTCTTGCTTCTGAAACAGCCTTTCCAAATCCACATTCAGCTTTGCAAGTTTATCAGAGAGTTTTTGGGGCACCAACAAAACCGAATTCCGAAGCAACAAAATAGGGAAAGGAACTTGTACGGCTCCAAAGTAATCTTGCAATTGAAACCAATAGGCCAACTCCCCACCACCCCCTATATAACATAGGTTGGGTAAAATAGCTTCTTGATAAAGCGGACGTAGCAAAGCATTGGGCGAAAACCGCTCAGGGTGGTCGGTAAGCTCTTTTTTTATTTCTTCTGAAGAAAAAGATAGATCGGTATCGTTTATGAAAAAGGCTTCATCCTTTTCAACAATCCGTTCCCTGATGCCTTCCTTTGTATAAAAGAGATTGATCTCCCTGGGGTGAACCTGCTCCTTATAACCTGCAGCTACCAATCGGGATGTGGTTTCCGACACTTTTTTATGGGAAAGGTTTTCAAAAAGCTCCTTTTCGACAAAAGGAACAAAGGCCTTTTTCAATTCGACATCGTTTCCATCTACAATTACCAATCCGTATTCCTTAAAAAGTTCGTTGGCAATATATCTCGTGGCATCGCTTAAAAGGGCATGTTTTACATACCCATCGGCAAACAACGCGGCCAATTCTTGGGCATTGATCGTAGCGCCAAGACTATTTTTAAGTACTTCCAAAACTTCATCCAACCCTTCTGTGGTAAGTTCCCCTACAGCACCTCCGCTTTGTCGCTCCCAAGCTACTTTCTTTCCATTGAGATTGAAGTAATTGATCTCGTCGAAATCATGGTCTTCGGTCGCCATCCAATAAACCGGCACAAACTGTTGGTTTGGGTATTTTTCCCCTAATTGCTCGCAAAGATTGATCACCGAAATGATTTTATACAAAAAGTATAGGGGCCCTGTAAACAAATTAAGTTGATGTCCCGTTGTAATGGTAAAAGAAGAATCTTTTAGAAGTGCATTAATGTTGTCCTCCGTTGCCTGGGAAGTACCCGCGTCTTTATACTGAAGCTTCAGTTGCTTTACCAACTTATTCCTTGATTCGCTGGAAAAAACAGCTTGCTTTTCCTGTAACTGTTCCCCGAAGTTTTCCAGAGAAGGGAATCTATGGTAAAAAGGAAGGGTAGCTTCCTCCTTTTCAAGATAATCACACATCAATTTGGAAAAATAACCCGTTTTTGGGTAGGGTAGCAGTTGTTTTGGCATAGTGCTTTGTCGGAAATAATCTCAAAAATAACTCATAATTCACAATTATGATTTTAGAATTTCAGAATTTGGGAAAAATTTAGAATTTAGCTATTCGTAATTTCTGTTACCTTTAGCGTCCTTATTTCACATACTATGAAAAGATTCGTATTTGTTTTACTACTATTTGTAAGTACCCCTTTCTTTGCGCAACTGGAGAACCCTTCCGAATTTTTGGGTTATAAAATCGGGACCCAGTTTTCGCGTCACGCCGATGTGGTTCGCTACTTCGAATATGTAGCCGACAACAGCAATATGGTGATTTACAAAAACTATGGAAAGACCAATGAGCGCCGTCCTTTGACCTATGCCATTGTTTCCTCGCCTGAAAACCTGGGAAACCTGGAAACCATACGAACCGATAATTTAAAGAACATAGGGCTGGAATCGGGATCGGCCACCCCCAATAAAGCCATTGTTTGGTTAAGCTACAATGTTCACGGAAATGAAGCTTCTTCTACCGAAGCGGCCATGGTCACTTTGTACGAACTCATTACACAAAAGAAAGCTTGGTTGGAGAATACCATTGTCATCATAGATCCTTGTGTGAATCCCGATGGAAGGGACCGTTATGCCAACTGGTACAACCAGGTAAAAGCAACTCCTTATGATGCCACCCAAATTGCCACAGAGCACAATGAGCCTTGGCCAGGAGGTAGACCCAACCACTACCTGTTCGATTTAAACAGGGATTGGGCTTGGGCCACGCAGGTGGAAAGCCAACAGCGACTCGACATTTATAATAAGTGGATGCCCCACATTCATGTGGATTTCCACGAACAAGGTATTAACGAACCCTATTATTTTGCTCCTGCCGCAGAACCATTCCACGAAATCATTACGCCTTGGCAAAGGGATTTCCAAACGCAAATAGGAAAAAACCATGCACGGTATTTCGATAAAGAAGGATGGTTGTTCTTTACCCGTGAGCGATTCGACCTATTGTACCCAAGCTATGGAGACACCTACCCTACGTTTATGGGAGCCATTGGTATGACTTATGAGCAAGCAGGACACGGAAGGGCTGGATTGGGTATTAATACGGACGAAGGCTATGAGCTTACCTTAGTAGATCGGGTGGCACATCATAATACCACAGGATTGTCTACCGTGGAAATTTCTTCGCAAAATGCGGAGAAACTGAATTCCGAATTCAAAAAATTCTTCCAAAATGGGGATTTAAAATACAAAAGCTATGTGTTGAAAGGACACCCTGATAAAATAAAGGCACTGACCCAATTGTTGGATAAACACGAAATAGAATACGGCTTTTCCAATGGTGGAAACGTAAGCGGGTACAATTTCGCTTCCAATTCCAATACGACCATGAATAGCAATGGGGCGTTGGTGGTGAACACCCAACAGCCTAAAGGGAAAATGGTGAAGGTCCTTTTTGAGCAAGATGCCAAATTAAGCGATCCCCTTACTTACGATATCACGGCTTGGAGTGTACCCTATGCGTATGGGTTGGATTGTGTGGCATCCACATCGGTAGTTCCATCCTCAGCAAGAACGGAGACCATTCCTACTAACCAGATAAATTCCCAAGCAGCTGGATATATTGTCCCTTGGAATAGCATGGCCGATGCTGCTTTTTTATCGGATTTACTGAAAAACGACATTAACGTCCGCTTTTCGGAAAAAGATCTAAGCTTTAACGGAAACAGTTTCCCTAAAGGAAGTTTAATTATTACCAAAAGCGACAACCGCACAAACAACAATTGGCAAAACACTTTGAATACTCTAGCCAATAAGCACGAACGTTCTTTGTATGCTTCCAATACAAGCTTTAGCGACAACAAAACCGATTTTGGTTCGCCCGATATTAAATTGGTTCCTAAAAACCGTGTTGCTCTATTAAAAGGAAGAGGGGTTTCTTCCCTTAGTTATGGTGCTATTTGGCATTTTTTCGAAACTCAATTGAAATACCCGGTCACTTCTATAGATACGGGTGATTTTAGCGTCAATGCCCTACAGAACTTCGATATTTTGGTAATGCCCAGTGGATGGTACGGACGGACCCTAAACGAAAACGCTCTGGAAGATTTAAAAGCTTGGATCCGAGGGGGCGGTAAAGTAATTGCTATTGGAGGTGCTGTTAATGCCTTTAACGACAAAGATGGTTTCGATCTAAAGAGAAATGAAACAGGTGGGGATGATGATGATGAAAAAGAAGGAAATCTAACCCCTTACGATCAAAGGGAGCGCGAAAGCGTAAAGGATTTCATTACAGGAAGCATCTACAAGGTTAAAATAGATGACTCCCACCCTATGGCCTTTGGCTATGGTAAAGATTATTACAGCCTAAAACTAGGTAGTTCTTCGTATCACTTTTTGGAAAACGGATACAATGTAGGGTACATAGAAAACGATCCTGTAAGTGTTTCTGGCTTTTCGGGAGACGATGCCAAAGCCAAGCTGAAGAATTCCTTGGTATTTGGAGAAGCCCGTATGGGAAGGGGAAGTATTGTCTACATGGTAGACGACGTACTATTCAGAAGTTTCTGGGAAAATGGTAAGCTGTTTTTTGCAAACAGCCTCTTCTTTGTGAATTCTAACGTGGTTAGACTATAACAAGGAAACCCCTTAGTTATTTAAATGTCTAACTTGTGAATAATAATAGGCTATTGAGGCCAGCTCTCTAGCAACGGCTTCGTTGATAGCCACTTTGTATTCGTCAATTTGTGTTTCAATTTCATCAACAAAGACCCCTTTCTTTTCTTTCATCGTTCGAAGAATTAAATGTGTTAATATGCTCTAGGGGAGATCCGAAACAAACATATAACATAAAAATTTGTAAGAAAATACGTGGATACACGTAATTTTTATCGATTAAGCGTATTATTTTATAGCTAAAGTGTAAATTTCAATAAGAAAATGATCCTTTTTGCTACTTCATAACCGTGGCAATTTTAGAGTTTATGGGAATGTTGATAGCATTAAGTCCCGGTGTCTGACAGTGCAAATCGAAATCCAATTGTACGTTGGGCTGAAAAATAAGGCAATGGGTAGATCCCCCAAAGTGAAACATCCCTATCTCCTCCCCTTTTTCCACATGTTGTCCTTCGTACACCGTAATTTCGCAAGTAGAAACCTCTGCCATTCCTACAGGCATAAAACACATAAGTCCAATGTCTGGATTGTCTGCTTCAATAAAAATTAGAGCCCGTGTGGCTACCTCGGTAATGTATCCCTGGGATTCGTTAGGTCCCGAAGGATCGAAACCTTCTGCTGGTGTTTCCGAATAATACGTCCCATCTATGACATAGGCTTTCTTAACCGTACCACTTACAGGGCTATGCCAGCGGTGGTAGCTCAAAGCACTTAAAAAAGCTTGGTATACGGTACCGCCTGCAAAAAGATACATATAAGGGTCGTTGTTTAACATATGGGACAGGGAATACGGTTGCCCTTTTATCCAAAAATCATTGTACAACTCTACATTATGACTTAGCCTATAGGGAGCCGATTCGCATGCATTCACAATAACAGCGTCATCATCTGGATTTGCTATGGGTCGCATACCTTCCCTAAACTCCCTGGTAAAAAAATCATCCCAAGAAGTAAACCCGTGGTGCGGTGCCAAAGGATCGCATTTAAATTCGGTATCGAAATCGGGCATTGCCTTTCTGGCATCTGCCCCAAACCATCCATTTCTAGGATGGTCATTCAATACATATGCAGAATCTTTCGATTTTAGAAACCGACCCCATTCGTTCAATACCTTTTTTAATTGCTGGTTAAGGCGATCATCCAAAAAGGCAGTAAATCCAGCTGGGGTAGCCATGGACCAATCGAAAATAGCATTGATGGGAAACCCAACTAATCCCGTAAGGTTAAACTCAGGCGCCTTGGTCATGATTCCATTAATCAATCTAAGAGCATGTAAATAATTGCGGATTTGTGGTTTTCCAGCTGGGTTCTTCTTGTATTTTTCAGGAACCTGCTCGAACATGGCCTTAAAATTCATGTAGATCTTGGCATCGCTCTCGATCAATTCCTTCAGTTCTTCAACTACAGGATGTAATTCCTTGGGTGTGTTATCAACTTCAACAATCAGGTCCTTCAACCAATTGTCCAAATGTTTCTGGTCGCTAGGCAGCCACCTCCCAGCCCGATAGGGTGCAATTTTTTCCTCCTCCATCATATTCCATATAATTTAGGCTTCAAAATTAGAAGGACAAGGCAGGAAAAACAGTACGTATTTATACGTAAATTAAGAAAGGGCCAGCATTTGCCGGCCCTATTTATAATTTAATCTTCTAGGTCTTTTAAGATATTTTCTGCTGAGCTTGTCACCTTTTTATACCATCCATACCCCCATCGGTATGCAAAGATCACAAAGACACTCGCAAAGGCAAGGGCAAACCAAACGGAAGGCGCTACTTCGCTCTTGAAAATATCGTTTCCATTTAGAATACGATCCGAAACAGGAATAGTGGCAAACATGAACAATATCCCAAAAACAATCCCTATACGCTGTATATGCAATGTTTTTTGCTTTTCTTTCTCGAAACGGATTAAAACATCCTTATAACTATAGTTGTTTAGGTTTATCTTGGATATACTATTAATGGAGCGCAAAGAAATTATCGGCATAAGTACCAGAAAAAGGATACAGAATATACCACATGCCATTAAATACCATGCATCCAGCTTTCCGATATTGAAAAGTATGGCCAGCGCAAAGATGGAGCATACCACCGCACCCGTGGATTCGTAAAGCCTTAGTTTATTGAATTTGTTACTGTATTTTAATTGTGTCATTTCCATAATGTTCTGTCTGTTTAATACTTCCACCCGCTCTACACGGTCGCTCATGGCATTCCAAAGTGTTTTCATTTCTTCCAGTTCCATGGTTCTATTTTTTAATGTTCGTTTTTAATTTTTGTTTAATCCTTCCCAAGCGCGTACCTACATTGGTGATGGTAAAGCCTGTAATAGTAGCTATCTCTTCGTAGCTTTTACCCTCTAGGTACAACAGTACAAGTCCTTTTTCTACCACATTCAAACGATGTATGTGATCGTAAAGCAATTGTACCCGATCTTTAAATTCCGTATCCTGTTCGTCCTCAATTTCCCACTGCTGAAAATCGTCCAGCAATGTATGTTTCACTTTCTTGGACTTGTTTAAATACGCGATCGATGTATTTAAAGCCACACGGTACAACCATGTGCTTACCTTAGACCTCGCCTGAAACGATGGAAACGATTTCCATAACTGGTACACGATCTCTTGGTACAGATCTTTTTGTTCTTCTTCATCCCGAGCATACACATGGGTAATCTTATAGATAATCCCTTCGTTGGCCTTGATGATCTGGATAAAGTTGTCTCTTTGTTGCTGCATGCAATAATCGATTACACTCTATTAGTACAAAAGGTATCTAAAAAATCACACACGTGGTACGATTTATGTGCACTAAAACACGTAAACAATTGTAAAACTGACAGTTAAACTTTGTTTAAAAAAAATTATCACCATAACAAATACAATTTGTTGTAACTTTAATTACTCAACTAACCGGTTTTATTTCGAATGAAACAGATCCTACGTATCCTACTCCTCTGTACGATGCCCTTCTCGCTAGTGGCCCAAACGTGCGACATCCCCCAAGGATTGGAAAAGATTACCGATCGTTACGAAAAAGGGGATTTCGACACTGCAATGGAAACTTGTGAATCTTTGCTAACCTGCGAAGGCCTTACCAACAAACAAAAGGTAGACCTCTATACCTGGCAATTTGAACTCTATCGTAGCAATTACCGGGAAAAAAGAGCCAACGAAGCCATCCTAAAAGCCAAATCCTCCTGGGAAGCAACCGGAGAACCGTTCAGTTTCGATTTTAAGTTATTACTCGCCGAAAGTTCTGCATTAAGGAGCGACACCCTTGTCTACAACCCACTTTTGAGGGATGTGGAAAACGCCTTATTCAATGGTGCAGAAAAGGAAAATCATGAAGCCTTGGGGCGTTATTATTTTTTGATCAATTACGACGGAAGGGATGCCATCCCCAATTTTTTAAAAGCATTGTCCCATTTCGAACAATTGGAAAACCCGCCTGTATTCCAATTGGGCGTTACCCTCAGGGGATTGGGGAATATGAACCGAAACCAAGGGGATTACGAAAAATCCCTTGCCTACTATGGAAGGGAGCGTGAACTCTATGCAAAACACCTTCCCGAAGACCATTTCTATATTTCCATCTGCGATTTCAATATGGGGAACGTGAATTACGAAACCCTGGAATACCAAAAGGCCTTGGATCATTATTTGAAGGTGTCTCCCATTTGGGAAAAACGCTACGAGCCCGATCATTACCGAATGAAAACCCTAAACGAAGCCATAGGCGATATGTATTGGGAACTGGGTGACCAAAACAATGCCTTGGACTATTTCGAAAAAGCCACCGAAAACGAAGAACTGGTAAACAACGATAGTAGTGAGGTTACCATTCTTAGTGCAGATAGCTTGCTTCAAAAAGGGAACTATGCAGACGCCATAGAATATTATAAAGAAGCGGTGCTATGGCGGGAAAAAACCTATGGCAAGGAACATACCATGACTGGGGCTTGCAAGAACTTTGTGGCCAGGGCCATTCGATCTTCTGGAAAAACTGAGGAGTCATTGAATGTGTATCAAGAAGCCATCAACATTTTTGTACCCCAGCTTAAGAATACAGATTGGAAAGCCAACCCTACCCCAGACATGAAGATCAACTCCTTGCAATACCTCCTAGAGGCATTAACTGCCAAAGGGGAATTGCTTAGGGAACGGTATACACAAACAAAAGAGGTAAAATATCTGGAAGGGGCATTACAAACGCAAGAAGTCGCTATATCGGTGCTGGAAAAAATAAAGAACACGCACATATCCGATGCTTCCAAACTTTTCTGGACCTCACGCACACGTTCCCTGATAGAGAGTAGTATAGAAACTGCCCTAATGCTGGCCGAGATTAAAGGTGATGATGCCTACTTAAAAAAAGCCTTCCTCTTTTCTGAAAGGAGCAAAGCTTTGTTACTATTGTCTTCCTTGTTTGACCAAGAACAGATTTCTTTTTCCAAGGTACCCAATGATGTTACTGAAGAAGAAAGGAACTTTAAAGAACAAATCAACGAATACCGGGGCAAAATCACTAACGAAGAAAAACGCTGTGGCGAAGTTAGGGCATCATTGCTTACTCTTTTTAAGAATGAATTGGAAACCCTACAGCATGACTACGATCTTTTTCAGGAAAAAATAAAGGGAGATTATCCTAAGTACTTTCATCTAAAATACGACCCGGAAATTGTTGATGTTGCCAAAATACAGCAGGAACTCTTGGATGAAGAAACCCAGCTGATCTCCTATTTTGCTGGCGAAGCATCCCTCTTCGTTTTTTCTATTAAACAAGACGATATCTCCGTGCGTAAAATCAACAATGCCCAAAACTTGTTGGGTGAAGTCAATTTGTTATTTGCTACCATTAGCAAGCTTACTAAAGTTAAAGAGGACCCACAGGGCGCCTATGAGGAATTCGCTTCGTCTTCCCACAAGCTTTACCAACAATTAATAAGCCCAGAGCTGAGTTCGTCTCCCAAAAAACGGTTAATCGTTATTCCCGATGGCAGGTTGGCTTACCTTCCTTTCGAAATGCTGCTTTCCAAGCCTGCTCCAGCCTCTCGGAATTATAAATCGCTCTCCTACTTGCTAAACGATCATGCCATTTCCTATAACCAATCGGCCTCCATACGGTTCCTTTCACAAAACCTGGAAGGGACACACAGCAAATATTTAGGGTTTGCGCCGTCTTACAATGCTCCTTCCAATAGTGAGCTGCGGGAAGAACTCTCCAACCTAAAATACAATACCAAAGAAGTCTCCTTCGCCAAAAGCCTATTTGGCGGCAATAGCTGGATGGGTAGTGATGTTGCTGAAGAAATACTGAAAGAACAATCCAGCCAAGCAGGGATCCTGCATTTGGCCATGCATGGTGATGTAGAGGATGAGCATCCACTATTATCGAAACTGTACTTTAATCCTTCCGAAAAAGAAGACGGGCTGTTACACACCTACGAAATATACAACCTCAACATTCCATCGCAATTGGTCATCCTGAGTGCTTGCAATACCGCAACAGGGAAATTGGAAAGTGGTGAAGGGATCCTTAGTTTGGAAAGGGCGTTTCAATACGCAGGGAGCAAATCGTTGCTTTCTACCTTATGGACGGTAGACGATGCTGCTTCGGCAGAGATTACCCAGTATTTTCTGGAGAACTTAAGTACGGGAAAAACCAAGGACATCGCCCTTCAGGAAGCCAAACTAAGATTCATACAAAATGCATCGCCTGAGAAACTAGCCCCATTTTACTGGAGTAGCTTTAAACTCACGGGTAATACCATGGCTTTTTCTGAGGAAAGCAACTATCCCTATATCTGGATAGGAGCTGCTATCCTATTCGGAATTTTCTTTGTGATTTTCTATAGAAGGAAACAACGAAAAGTTTAATCCTCTATATTCAGCTTAATGATTTTTTGGGCGTCGCGGTATCCATAGGATTGAGATTCCACGATGGTATGAAAAACAGCCAAAGCCTTATGCTTTTCTCCATTCCCCAATAGGGCCAATCCTCTATACCACATGGCTTGTTCGCGGTAATCGTTGTCGCCTCTTTCTACTTCCAGGAAGTAGTTTACAGCTGTGTTGTAATTAGGTTCTTCTATGGAAAGGGAGCACATGCCAGCATAAAAATCGATCAGGTATTCAGGGATGTCTTCTTCTTCAGACTTTAAAAAATTACGAAGGGCTTCATCGTATTTGCCTTCATTGTAATAACGCACTGCTGTATTCCAATGTACTGGGGTATCGGTCTGCGAATCCCTCAAGGCCGTTGGTGCCTCGTAAGTTTCGAAATAGGTTGTATATACCTTATCTGAAGTAACATCGTCCCCCAGCATAAACCAGTAAACACCTACAAAGACAGCAATCATAGCTGCCATGGGGATGGCGCGTCTTACCCAAAGCGGTATGACCCTAACCTCTTGTTGGTGCTTTGGCAGGGTCGATTCCATTTCCGCTTCATACCCTTCAAAAGTGTCTTTAAGCTCCAAACGTCCTACTGCGGTGATTAAGTTCCTTGCTGTTTTCTCTTCTTCTAAGGCTTCCTTTAAAGCAGTGTTGTTAGACACTTCATTCTCGAAGGCCTTAACCTCTTCGGGGCTCATTGTGCCCTCCAAATACCGTCCTATGTTTTCCAGATCTCTATCCATATCCTTTAAGTATTGGAACCAGTGAAGGTTTCATTCGTACTAACTCTTTCAATCGCTGCAAACATTTGTACTTCTTATTTCTAACGATTTGTTCGCTACTATAAGTGCCTTTGGCAGCAATTTCCTTCATGGAAGCATTGTGGTACAGATTTTCTATAAGCAGCTGCTTGCATGCAGCTCCCAATTCGTCCAATACCTGCAATACCCCTTGTTTTGTTTCACCATCGATCAAAGTCGTTAATGGACTTTCCTGAATCGCTTCCGTAGTTGCCTTTTCATGATGGTTTTCCCGAATCCTGTCTTTTTTAATCTGGTTCAACCATTTAAACTTAACAATGGAATAGAGATAAGTACCTATGGCACTTTCCCCCTTAAACTTTCCATCGCGGACATTTTCGTAGAAGGCAATCATCGCTTCCTGAAAAACATCCTTGGCTTCCTCTTCGGATCCTTGGTTTCGCAATACGAAGGAACAAACCTTCTCCTTATTGCTTACATAAACCGTACGTAGCGCAATATCCCTGTCGGTTTTAGAACCCTTCAGTTTCTGAAGTAATTCGCGATCTGTAGGTGCTGTTTTAATACTTAGTGTAATTAGAATATGCCAGTGTAATAAAAATAGTAAAAAAAATTTCAGAAAAGCAGGTTACAAACCCAAATCGAGAATTGACATAAGTATGAAGAAACCCCAAAAATAGAATCTAAATCTTTTAAAAATTGACACTATGAAACAAAAAAAAGAAACCCTTTTGTTCATTGGTTTTTTCCTGCTCTTAGTAGGCTCCTTAGCGGCACAGAGAAATACAGTTGCTACAGGGGGTGAAGCAACGGGCAGTGGAGGAACCATAAGCTACACCGTAGGGCAGATAGATTATACACAAGCCGAAGGAAGTGGTGGGATAATAACCATGGGAGTGCAGCAACCTTTCGAAATCTTTGTCTTGGGTACAGACGACCACCCAGACATTTCTATAGAGATAGCCGTTTTTCCCAACCCAACACCCTCCAACCCTACGCTAAAATTCGGGGAAACCCCTTACGAAGAAATCCGTATAGGCTTGTACGATATTATGGGAAGGTCTATTTACGAAAGCAGTGTGTTTTCTGAAGAAACCACCATCCCCATGGAAAATTTAGCCTCCGCTACCTACATCCTCAGGGTAAGCACAACCGACAGGCTTTTAAAAACCTTTAAAATCATTAAAAAATAAAATCATAAAGCGATGAAAACAATTTACACATACATCATATTATTACTCACCACAGGCACATTGTTTGCCCAGGCTCCAGAGAAAATGAGCTATCAAGCAGTGGCCCGCGATGCCAGTGGAACCCTTATTACCGACACGGCTATTGGAGTGCAGATAAGCATTCTGGAAAGCTCCGATACTGGAACAACCGTGTACGTAGAGACCCATACCCCCGTTACCAATGCCAACGGTCTATTTACCTTAGAAGTTGGAGATGGTTCTATAGTTTCTGGTGACTTTGCTACCATTTCATGGGGAACCGACAGTTACTACCTAAAATCTGAAATAGACCCTACAGGAGGTACCAGTTATACCATAGAAGGTACACACCAACTATTGAGTGTTCCATATGCCTTGTTTGCAGGTAATGTGGAAAGTGGAAACACATTGGATCAAGCATACGATCAGGAAATGACCACCTCCCCTACCACTAGGACTATTAACGCAGATGATGGTAGTATTGAAATTACTGCCACTGGAAATCGAGCCCTAGAACTTATAGCGGATCCAGCTACGGCCTTCGATGCATTGCATATATCTGCTGCTGGTGCAGGTACAGGAATTACTATAGCACATGACGGTACTGCCAATGCCATGAACATCGTCCCAACAGATAGTGGGAAAGGACTGGATATTAATAATTCTGGAACCAATAGAGCGCTAGATGTAGAAAACAGCAATGTTGCCAATATCTCTGAAGTAGTCCGGATAGACAATGATGGTTTGGGTGATGCTGTACGGTTGGATAACTCAGAGAGCGGCGGTGGAGATGCCTTAAACCTCGTTAACGATGGTGGTGGTGATGGAATTACAATAGACAATGCAGGAGCTGGAGATGCCATATTTGTAGACAATACCGACAGTACGGGAAGCTTTGCCATTTCTGTAAACAATGACGGTGGTTTTGCTGCGGTAGACATTCTAAACGATGGTGGCGGTGCTGGATTGGATATTGAAAACGATGGCGGTGGCCATGGAATCGGCGTTGTGCAATCCGGAATAGGGAATGGAGTAAATGTTTTTAATGACGGTGCAGGAATCGGACTTAATATTGAAAACGGAATTACCGCTCCCCTACAAGCAAATGACAATAGAGCTGCTGGTGGCGGAGAAGCCCTAAAAGTAACCCAAGGAGGTGCCGGTAAAGCTGTATTTATAGAAAATGCCGGATTATCCAATGCCCTACATGTATTTAATGGCGACCCAGCCAATGTTGCCTCTGCGGTAAAAATTGAACAAGGAGGAATGGCCACTGCTTTGGAAGTGGACAACGGAGGTCCCGGAAAAGCAGCCCATTTCTTTAATGCAGTACCTTTAAATGCTTCTGAAGTACTATTGGCCGCTACCATGGGAGTAGGAACCGTAGGGATGTTTGTTACTGAAGATAACAATGCCAACTTTGCCCCTACATTGATTGCCAACAATATGGCGAATGGAATTGCGGGCGAATTCCTTATCATGGACGAAGCTACCGATAAAGTAAATGACAAACCCATTATAAGTGCCCGTTCCAACGGAATGGGAGCTGGTATCACAGTAGACATTTCAAATGACTTAGGAGGGGCCGATATCAATACGGAGCCTGCCTTATTAACCTCGCACAAAGGGTATGGAAACGGAGCTTTCTTGGAAACCACCAAGTCCGATAACACCTCAGCTACCTTGGAAGTTAAAAACAACGGAACAGGTCACGGAGCACATATCGATAGCTTTGGTAATCCAGGCGTAAATGTGGAGGCTACCTTGTATGTAGAACAGGGGAACTCTTCTACCGTAACCACTATGGGAAGAACCGCTGTGTTCGACCTTCACCCAGCTGGGACTTCGGCAGATTCCGCCGTACTTATTAGATCCGGTGCTACCTCAGGAGGTTCCAGTGCTTTACGTGTTATTCCTGCAGATCCTACCAAACTGGCAGGTGTTTTTGAAGGAGACGTAGAAGTAGCATCCGATATTACCATTGGAGGAACCATGAGTGCCGCTGCAAAAGCCTTTAAAATAGACCACCCGTTAGATCCCCAGAACAAATTCTTGGTTCACAATTCCATAGAAAGCAACGAACGGGTTAATATCTATAGCGGCAATGTTACTACAAACGAAGAAGGCTATGCAACTGTATCGCTTCCTGATTATATGACAGCGCTAAATACAGACTTTAAATACCAATTAACCATTGTAGATAAGTCCTTTGCCCAAGCTATTATTTGGGAACCTATACAAAATGAAACCAATACGTTTACAATCAAGACCAACGAGCCCAACATTGGGGTAAGCTGGCAACTTACAGGTACCCGTCAGGATACCTGGGCCCTAGAGAACCCACTTGAGGTTGAAGTGGAGAAAAACAACGGGCTTTAATTTTAGTTTTCATGATTAAAAAAGCCGCCTTTTAAGGCGGCTTTTTCTATTAACTTTTCTTTTTCCCTGTCATCTCACGCCCACCCTGGTAAAGGGTCAACTGATCTGCTATTCCATCGTTATGGGTGATAAAAACAATTTCTGCCGGGACTACCTTTAAAAAGAACTTGGTTTCGGTCTCCGCAAAAATCTCTACCTGGGGTTGTCCTGTAGCTTCAGCAAATATCTTATCCCCTTCGGTAGTGATCACGATTTCAAACCCAGGTTGCAACTCGTAGGTACCTTCGTATCTTTTTAAAACATTCGCACCTAAACTAATGGATTCCCTTTCAATTGGAGGAGCCTTATCTATTTCCTTCCCTTTGTTCTCCAAAATCCGCGATTTAAAAACAGTGGATTTCTTTCCTCCATCCATACTAAATCTATATTTGGAAAAACTTCCCTGGAAAGCAAACTCATCATTCCCCAAGGCATCTAATTTAAAGTTTCCACCACCTTCTCTTTGGCTATAAAGGCTTCCGTCCCTAAAGGTGATATACCGTATTACATCATTATCGAATTCGTAGGTTCCTACCCACTTTTTTAATTCGGATTCTGGCATTGTTTTTACCACATTTCGTGCATAGGGTTTGTTCAATGCATACGCCATGGCTTCTACCGTAATATCTTCAGGGCCGTTACCATTTTTGTTGGTTAAAACAACCGCATACATATCTTGCGAAGGAATATAAACGGCATAGGTTTCGTACCCAAAAATTCCACCACCATGCTCTATGGTTGGAGTTCCTTTAATCTCATCACCTCGAAAACCATACCCATAGTATACCGGGCTTCCGTCATTTAGCGTGTAATTGGCAAATGCCAATTGTTTGCTTTTTTCAGAAATAAGCTTATTGTTATGTATGGCTTGCTGCCACAAAAGCAGATCATCCACGTTGGACATAATGGAACCCGCTGCATAGGGAAGGGTTAAGCTTAAGTAATCCGCGTTTCGGTATCCTCCCTCTATGGGTTGATAACCGCTTGCTCTGTTCTTGATCACTTTTGAATGGCTCCCGTAATGAGAATTCTTCATCCCCAAAGGCTCAAAAATGCGTTGCTCTATAAATTCGGCATAGGTTTTTCCCGATAGCACTTCTATAATATGTCCTAAAAGAATATACCCAGAGTTGTTATACCGATACTGCTCCCCGGGATCGAAATCCATAGGTTCTTCTTTAAATACATCGATCAGCTCTGTAGGGCTCATATCCTCTCGGGCTCGCGAAAAGAAGCTCTGCATGGCAGTATAGCTTTTAATCCCCGAAGTATGATTTAGTAATTGATGCACCGTAATTTTCTTTCCCTGAGTAGGATAATCTGGTATGAACTTGGTGATCTCATCGTTTAGGGATAGTTTCCCTTCTTCCATGAGCATTAAAATACAAACCGCAGTAAATTGCTTGGTTATGGAGCCGATTTCAAAAACATGTTCAGGTTTCATGGCTACACCCAGTTCCAGGTTAGCCATTCCAAAAGCATTTCTATAAAGTACTTTCCCGTTTTTGGCTACCAAAACAGTGGCCCCTGGTTCGTTGGCAGGATAGTTTTCGTTTAGGATTCTGTCTAAACTCCCGTTTAGGCTTTGCGCGTGCACTGCGGCAAAGGAAAACAGTATAAGACAGAAAGTTGTAATTCGTTTCTTGATTGATTTCATAGTCTATGTGATTGATGATTTTCCCTAAGACGTCTTTTCACTTCCTTTGGTTACATCCATAGACCATTAAAAACCAAAATATCCGTATCTTGTGGTTACCAATTAACTTACGCCAATTTATGTACAAATACTTCACTCTTTTGGCATGTGTATGCCTCTTTAGTTGCAATTCGCCCAAAAAGGAAACCCAGACAGAAACCCAAACGGAAACCGTAGTCACTCCAGTAGAAGTTTGGCCACACGAATACCAAGCCATTTCGCAATTGGGGGATACGTTGTATTCGAAGCCTCCTTCAGAAAATATGCTGCAGCAATACGAAGAAAAGAAAGCTGCATACGAAAGCAATCCCAATCATTTGGACAACCTTATTTGGTATGGTCGATTTACCGCTTATACGGGTGATTACCGAAAAGCCATTCAGATTTACTCGGAAGCATTACAAAAGTTTCCCAACGAATCCCGATTGTTGCGCCACAGGGGACACCGTTACATTAGTGTTCGCGAGTTCGGTAAAGCCATTGAAGATTTGGAAAAAGCCGTAGCACTTATTGAAGGCACCGAAAACAAAATTGAAGAAGACGGACTCCCCAACCAATACAACATCCCTGTAAGCACCCAACACGGCAACATTTATTACCATTTGGGCTTGGCCTATTACCTAAACCGAAATTTACCCAAAGCATTGGAAGCGTATAAAAAATGCCTTTCCCTATCCCACAATCCAGATAATGTGGTATCTGCCACCCATTGGATCTATATGATCCAACGCCGAATGGCCCGTAACCAAGCCGCACAGAACTATCTTAAAATCATAAAGCCCGATATGAAAGTGCTGGAAAACACTTCCTACCACAAAGCCTGTTTGTTTTATAAAGGCGATCTGGAATTGGAAGATATATATCCAACCACGGGTGAAAATAACCCAAGTAATAGCGCCCTTAAATATGCCGTGGGGAATTGGTATTGGTACAGTGGTAAAACGGAGCAGGCCGAAGGGATCTATAGGACCTTGCTCTCTTCGGACGACTGGGCAAGTTTTGGATACATTGCAGCAGAAACCGACTTGGCCAAGCCCTATAATATGCGGTAATGCCGTAAGGGCAAAAAGAAAATTAACGTACCTTTAATCTTCAAACCAAAACCAAACAATCAATGAAAAGTAAATTTTTAGGGTTGTTGGCCCTCTTTTTGTGTGGAGTGGTCACAGCCCAAGTTACAGTATCGGGAACCATAACCGATTCTAACAATATTACCCTAAATGGGGTGAATATTGTAGAAAGAGGAACCTCCAATGGTGCCACTTCCGATTTCGATGGTAATTACTCCATTACCGTTGCTAGCGATGCCACGCTTGTCTTTAGTTACGTAGGGTTCGAAACGCAAGAAATTGCTGTTGACGGACAAACTACCATAGATGTAAGTATGGTAGAAGGGTTTGCCTTGGATGCCGTGCAACTGGTAGGATCCAGAAGTCCTAAACGTACTGCAACGGATACCCCCGTAGCCGTAGACGTTATCGATGTAAACGACGTAGTGACGCAAGCCGGTCGTATCGAGATCAACGAATTGCTGCAATACGCAGCCCCTTCGTTTAATGCCAACAAACAATCAGGATCCGATGGTGCCGACCATATAGACCCTGCGAGTTTGCGGGGTTTGGGACCTGACCAAACCTTGGTATTGATCAACGGAAAAAGAAGACACTCTTCTTCCCTAGTAAACATTTTTGGAACCCGAGGGCGCGGTAATACAGGTACCGACCTTAACGCTATCCCTACCTCGGCCATAAAGAGAATTGAGATTCTTCGTGACGGTGCTGCGGCACAGTACGGATCGGACGCAATTGCAGGGGTAATCAATATTGTACTAAAAGACAGTACGGATGATGTTACTGGTTTTATTAGTTACGGAGCCTATAGTACCAATGCCGATGTAGATACCAGTGCCTTTGCCGATGGCAACTATGGAGTTTGGAACACCGATGGCTTCCGCTTGGATACCGAAAGGGACGGAAATGCCATTGGGGACGATCAAGATTTTGATGGTGGTTCCGTAAAAGCAGGACTTAACTATGGGGTTCCTTTAGGAAAAGACGGTGGATATGCCAACTTTACTGCAGAATACCTAAGTAAAAATAAAACCCTACGTCCTAGTTTCGAATTCAGAAAAGGATTTGGGGAAGCGGCTATAGACGGTTTCAACTTTTTTGGAAATATGGCCTATCCTGTTGCCGAGAATACAGAAATATATGCCTTTGGGGGAAGAAATTATAGAGATACCGACGCCTTTGCCTTTACCCGAAATGGAGGCGCAAGGGTCATCCCTTCTATCTACCCTAATGGTTTCACTCCGCGTATTACTTCCAACATTATCGATAATTCGGTATCTGTAGGGGTACGTACCCAATTGGGCGATGAGTGGAAAGCCGATATTAGCAATACCTGGGGGAAAAACTCCTTTCACTACTTCATTAAAGGAACCTTGAATGCTTCTTTGGAAGATGCCTCCCCAACCGATTTCGACGCTGGAGGGCATACCTTAAGCCAGAATACGGTTAACATCGACTTTTCCAAGTATTTTGATGATGTAGCTGAAGGACTCAACTTTGCTTTTGGAGCAGAGTACCGTACCGAAAACTTCACCATTTTTGCAGGTGAAGAAGGATCTTATGGAACCTACGATGAAAATGGTATCCTTATTACCGATCCAAGTACGCAAAATCAACCTATCGATCCAGATTCTGGTGATCCGCGTCCTGGAGGTTCCCAAGGATTCCCTGGATACAGTCCTGCTAACGAAGTAGATCGAAGCCGATCCAATGTTTCGTTATATGCCGATGCAGAAATCGACATTTCCGAATCCTTCTTGTTAAGTGGTGCGGCTCGTTTCGAAAACTATAGCGACTTTGGAAGTACCATCAACGGAAAACTGGCTGCCCGTGTAAAGGCTTCGGATAACATCAACATCCGTGGTTCGGTAAGTACAGGCTTTAGGG
The DNA here is from genome assembly GCA_028281065.1 of Flavobacteriaceae bacterium. Taxonomy (GTDB): domain Bacteria; phylum Bacteroidota; class Bacteroidia; order Flavobacteriales; family Flavobacteriaceae; genus Aureisphaera. The sequence goes on from JANQKN010000163.1 coordinate 20,286, forward strand.
CTCCTTCTTTGGTTCAGATTTATTACAACCTGCGTTTCACCAACTTTGTGGGTGGAGTCGCTTTAGAATCTGTACTATCGCCAAACAACAGTCCTGTGACTGCTGCTTTCGGAATTGGTCCTTTAGAAGAAGAGACTGCCATTAATGCCGGTTTGGGGGTTACTGCCAAGTTTGGGGATTTCACTGCTACCGTAGATGGATACCTAATCAATATTAAAGATCGTATCGTATTAACAGGAAACTTCGATGCTACTGATATTCCAGGAGTAGAAGCAGCTCAGTTCTTTGCCAATGGTGCCGATACCGAAACCTTAGGGTTAGATGTGGTACTATCCTACAAAACCGAATTGGGTGGTGGAACCTTTGGCGCTACCTTGGTTGGAAACGTAAACGATATGGAAATTTCCAGTGTGAACAACGGAAACCTAGACGAACAAACGTTCTTTGGGGAAAGGGACAAAGCCTTCCTATTGGCTTCTGCTCCTGACAGTAAATTTGCATTGAACCTTACCTATGCGATCGACAAATGGAACTTTGCCGTTTCTGGAACCCACTTCAGTGAAGTAGAGCTATTGGATTTCCAAGTATTTGAAGATCCTGCAGACTATGGTGGATTCGATAACCTTATTGCAGCAGCTACCGATACTTACGGAGCTAAATTCGTTACCGATGTTGCCATAGGATATAAGTTATGCGATGGCCTTAAACTAAATTTGGGTGCCAACAACCTATTGAATGTATATCCTGACCAACAAGACGATTGGACAGAAGCGGGAGGTTATTGGGATTCTGTACAAATGGGCTTTGGTGGTGCATACTACTACACCCGTTTGGATTTCAATTTCTAGAGAAAGAAACTTTCATAAAGCAAAAAGCCCTGTGATTTCACAGGGCTTTTTTTATCGGTTCTTGGCTTCAATCCACTTGCTCATGTATTTCGTGGCATGTGTGGTTTGATGTTGAAGCACTTGTCCCAAGAAATGCTCTTGGCGATGTTCCTTTACATTATTCAGAAGCATTTTAACAAGCGCCAAGAATGCTTCGGAAAAATGTTTTTTCTGAAATCGTTGGGAAACAATAGCAAAGCCCTTTTCTTGAGCATCCTTCCATACTTCCTTATCGGAATACAATTCAACTGCCATAGATGCGTATTGCTTTGCATCGTCGGACACCATTCCCCCAAAATGAAGTGTACCACACATCCCTTCTACCCCTACGCTAGTAGTAACGGCTGGGGTGCCACTCCGCATGGCATCCAATAGTTTTCCTTTAAGGCCTGCTCCAAACCGCAAAGGAGCTAAACAAACCCTTGCTTGCTCTGTAACTGTCATGGCGTCCTCTGTCCAGCCCTTTATGAGAAACCCTTCTTTTGGGTTGTGCATTTCGTTGATATACTGTGGGGCATAATTTCCATAGATGGATAACTCTGCTTTGGGCAACTGTTTACGAATTTCGGGCCAAATCTCTCTTTTTAGGTATTTTACAGCATCTACATTAGGGGTATGCAGTAGATTACCAATAGTCATAAAGTCCTTTCGTTCCTCGAATTCAGGCAACGCTTTTTTATCGTTCTCGGAAACATCATCTACCAAAAAAGGAAGGTAATACAAAATGCTTTCAGGAATATGGAAGGTTTCTTTTAGGAGTTGCATTTCGTATTCAGAAATAATCAAAGACAGATCACTTCGTAAGATACTTGCCAACTCACGTTTGGCAATGTCTGAATACAGATCGGGTTCTTTATTCTTCGTTACGGCTTCTTCCCTAGCCTTTCTTAAAAAGTGCAAATCTTCGGTATCCAAGATCTTTAAGGCGTTGGGACATTGTTCTGTAACGCGCCAGCCAAATTTCTCTTCGGCTGTATAACGATCGAACACTACCACGGAAGGATTCAACTGAAACACAAAATCGTCAAAACTTCTTTCGTTAAGACGTATAGAAGCTTCTTTAACGCCCATGGATTCTAGCCCTACAGACAATTGGGACGAGCGGGCAGTACTTGCAAACGTAATATCGTATCCATCTTCTAGGAATAATTCGATCAACTGCATGATCCTACTTCCCGCTGCCGTAGTAGTAGGTTCTGGATAGGTCTGACCAATGATGAGAAGTTTCAAGTTGAGTAAAGTTAGGCTTTTCTGAATTTTCTTCGAATGAAATTAAACATTATGAGTAAAGTTCCAGGGATTCCGATCCATACCAATTCACTCATGATAACGCGTTTGCCCCATTCGCTAAAGAAATTTTCCACTCCTATGGGCGAAACCTGTATGGGGCGCCAAGGGAAAAAATACCTTGTGTTATCGAAGGGTGAGAAAAAGGCGATGCCATGCCCTCCGCTGGTTAAGGCATCCAGAACCCCATGGGAAGCTGTACAAAGGAAAAAATAAAATGTAAGTAGGATTCCTTGTTTGCTCAAAAATCGTTTTCGATAAAAAATAAGGGTGATTAACGCACCAAAGAGCAATGCAAACAATAAGGAATGAGAAAACCCCCGATGTCCCCAAAAGCTTTCGTAGGCAATGTTGAACTTAAACCCAATTACATCGGCATCGGGAAAGATGGAACAAAAAATTCCCAGTAGCCAAAACTTCCACGATCGAACCGTTTTGGAAAAACCAGTTCCCAAAGCTATCGCTGTAAAAGCATGTCCAAAAGCAGAGGCCATGCGTAACTACTCGTTAAGGTTTATGGAAGCCATCTCGATATGGGATTCGTTATCCCCTACCACGGTCCAAGCCATGTATAATGTATCTCCCATTTTTTCCAATTGAGGGAAACCACTGGCGCGTTCTGCGCTGGTCTTTGTTATGGTCTCCTTCTTTGTAACTGTTCCCTGGTTGTTTACTATGGCTAGCTGAATGGTTTCATCTTCGCCCATGGGTTCCATCCAAAGGATGACAGCCTTGGTTTCAGAAAGCATTACTACATCTACCCGGCCCGTAGCATTTCCTGCATCTATGCGGAAAGGAGATTCAAACGTTTTACCATTGTTCTTGGAAAAGGCCAACTTCACCTCTCCTTTTCCAGTAGCCGCAGTAAACCATGCAACCGCTACGTTATCCCCTATGGCGTCCATTGCGGGTCCGTTTACAGGACAACCTGCTATTTTCCATTGATCGTCTCCAACTATCCTTGGGGAACTCCAATTGGATTCCATAGTCCAATCGGTAATGGAAATATCACGGATTTCCTCATCGCTTCGGTCCCGATAGGTAACCAAAATCTGATCATCAGGGCCAATGGCAAGAGCCGTATTGCAACAATCACAAACCTTTTCATCCAACAGGGTGTCATGATCTATGCTTCCATCTTCAAAAACAATGGCTGCCCTAAGGGTCATTGCCCCACCACCATGTCCTTTGCCAACGGTCTCTCTTCCGTCCAACCAAGTAACCACAAACGAATTATGGGCATAAGGTTTAATGGACACAAAACCGTGTTCACTTTTGGTTCCATCATTATGAAGGATGAAATTCTTCTTCCATTCCTTGGTTTCCGAATGGTAGAGATTCAGTTTTACATCGTAGGTGTAGGTTCCAGAATCAGACTTTTGCAGGAAGCTGGTTAATATCCTCCCATTGTTTTCGGCTATATTGGGAAAGTCGGCCCAATTGGTAAACCAATCATTTCCGCTAACAATTTCTTCGGGGTTGGACCATTTTCCATCTTTCATAGATGAATAGTTAAGCACATCCATAGAGTCTTTTCGGGTTACCCATGAAAAAAACAATTCTTCTCCGTTACTGAATAGCCTTGGAAGTTGGCTATTGCTTTCTGAAGGGTTCTGAATGGATTTTACAGCAACAACTTCTTCTTTAGCTGGGGTGTCTTCCTTTTTGCTTTTATCATTTCCACAGGAGATGAGTAACAAAGCTACTAGCAGGTAAATAAATGACTTCATCTGGTTGTTTTAAGAAAGTGAATCTATAATATAAGTGCCTAATTGTTCAGGGTTTGCTTTTTCTATAGGGTGCGGAACCTCTTCCAATTTGTGTAAAACTGAATTGGGCAGCCATTGGTTTACAGCTTCGGTTTCTTCCAAACTTACCATAGTATCCTGTGTTCCAATCCCTAAATGCACTGGGGTATGTATTTGAGCAAAATCCTCTTGTTGTAGGGCAGCACCGTTCCCTAAGCCCAACATCATATCTGCGGTATGCTGCATGACCAGTTTCCAATCCAGTGGATGGTGGTCGTTCTCCAATTTTTGAGCAAAATGGGGCACTTTGGCTTCAATCACTTCGGGATTCAGCATTTTTACTTCTTTAGCAGCCGATTCGGGTGTCCAGTGGAATTTGGTTCCCAGGGTAACAATCTTTTTTATTTTCCCTAGATTTTTCAAAGCAAGTGACAAAGCTACATAGCCACCCATGCTGTATCCAAAAACAAAGGGATCATTTAGGTTGTTCTCGGCAATAAACTGTTCTGTATTTTCTACAAAGACGGACATGGTATAAGACCCTTGGGAAGCTACGCCCCCGTGACCTTCAAAATTAAAATCGTAGAGATCGAAATGGTTTTCGAGAAAAGGTTTTAGGTGCTTAAATTGATTGCGCGTCCCCAAAGCACCATGCAATAAGAGCAATGTAGGTTTCATATAGAATGTTTTATACGGGTAAGCAAATAGCTATACCACCTTTGCATACAGATCGAAATCTTCTGCAGCGTTGATTTTTACATTGAAAAAGTCGCCCGTTCGTAAATAACCGTCTTCGGCTGGGATCAATACTTCATTATCCACATCGGGACTATCGAACTCCGTACGGCCTACATAGTAATTGCCTTCCTTACGGTCGATCAATACCCTAAACTCCTTCCCTATTTTCTGTTGGTTCAACTCCCAAGAAATCTGGGACTGTATTTCCATGATTTCGTTGGCACGTTGCATCTTCACCTCATCGGGCACATCGTCTTCCAAATTATAGGCATGGGTATTTTCTTCGTGGGAATAGGTAAAACAACCCAAACGCTCAAAACGTTGATCGATGACCCATTGCTTTAATGTCTGGAAATCTTCTTCGGTTTCTCCCGGATACCCAACAATCAAGGTAGTTCGGATCGCCATTCCGGGTACAGCCCCCCTAAATTCCCCCAACAATTTGTTGGTCTTTGCCATGGTGGTTCCCCTGCGCATGGACTTTAGGATAGGATCGGAAATGTGCTGTAAGGGAATGTCTATATAGTTGCAAATTTTAGGCTCCTGGCGCATTACGTCCAATACTTCGGTAGGGAATCCCGTAGGGAAAGCATAATGCAAACGGATCCACTCTATACCTTCTACCTTCACCAATTCCTGTAGTAATTGGGCTAACGCCCTTTTCTTGTATAGATCCAAACCATAATAGGTAAGGTCCTGGGCAATAAGTATCAACTCTTTCACGCCATCGGCAGCCAACTTCTCCGCTTCTACGACCAAATCTTCGATTGGGGTAGATTTGTGTTTTCCGCGCATTAGGGGAATGGCACAAAACGAACAGGGACGATCGCAACCTTCGGCAATCTTTAAATAGGCATAGTTCTTTGGTGTAGTGGTAACCCGTTCCCCTATGAGTTCGTGCTTATAGTCGGCTCCCAAGGCTTTTAGGAGACCGGGTAATTCGGTAGTACCGAAATACTGGTCCACATCGGGGATTTCACGCTGTAGATCGGGTTTGTAGCGTTCGCTTAAACATCCTGTTACAAAAACCTTGTCTACCAAACCCTCTTCTTTCTTCTGAACAAACTCCAAAATGGTATTCACACTCTCCTCCTTGGCGTTGTCTATAAAGCCACAGGTATTGATCACAACCACATTTCCCTCTTCTTCATGGACCACTTCCTTGTCGTTCGCCTTAAGCTGTCCCATAAGTACTTCACTGTCATAGATATTCTTGGAACATCCAAGGGTAACTACATTAATCTTGTTCTTTTTAAGGGATTTTGTACGCATGCATTATTTATTGAGGTCACAAAGATAGTGGTTTGAGTGGCATTCGCTCTATATATTTAAAGTGTTACACTTAGATTGGGTTTTTAAAATACCATTAAACCTTTTCCCGTTTTATCTATCTAATAGAGCAAACAGCAGCTTCTCATTCATGGAAAACAAAAAGATCATCCATCTATACAACCGATTTGGATTCGGACTTAATGCTTCAGAAATCAAGGAACTTTCCAAGATCAGTTTCAAGAAAAAACTACATGCCGAAACGGTGCAGGAACTTCAACTCGATTTTTCCAGCTTTAGGGGGATGGATTTTAAAAAACTCTCCATGAAGGAACGAATGGAGTTCCGAAAAAAGGCACGAAGAAAGGTAACAGATCTAAATGTCCTGTGGATGGAGCAGATGATCTCTTCCGAGAACATGGTTCAGGAAAAAATGAACCTGTTTTGGCACCATCATTTTGCTTGTATCATTCAAAACCCTTTGTACGGAGTACAGTTTACCAATGCCATCCGAAACAATGCAACGGGAAGTTTTAGGGAGCTATTAATTGCGGTTTCGAAATCGGCCGCGATGATCGATTTTCTCCACACCAAACAAAACAAAAAGAAACACCCCAACGAGGATTTTGCCAGGGAACTCTGTGAGCTCTATACCTTAGGTCGTGATCATGAGTATACTGAGTTCGATGTTCAGCAAATAGCGCGCTGTTTTACAGGATGGAACCATCGGTTTTTGGGGGAATTTTTCATAAACCCCAGGCAGTATGATTACGGGGCAAAAACCATCTTTGGGGAAACAGGCAATTTTGACGGGGAAGATGTTATCGACCTTATCCTAAAAAAGAAAGCCTGTGCCCAATTTATCTGTGAGAACATCTACACCTATTTTGTGAATCCAAAAATAAACACAGCCCATATAGATGAGTTAACGGATGTTTTTTACAACAGCGAATACAACATAAAAAGACTTATAGTTCACATAACCGAAGCCGATTGGTTTTATGCAGAAGAAAACATCCTAGCCAAGATTAAATCCCCTATCGAATTTCTCGTGGGGCTCTCCCGGCAGTTTAACATCGCAAACGACAAACCCCTTCCTTGGATCATACTACAGCGCCTGTTTGACCAAACCCTGTTTAAACCTCCCAACGTAAAAGGCTGGAAAGTAGATCAGGAATGGATAGACAGCAACAGTATTTCCATGCGGTTACGGATTCCCTCCATTATTTTAACCAATCTGGAACTGAATATACAGACCAAACCCGATTACGACAACAACCCAAATGAGGGTATGAAAAGGAACCGTTTTTCGGAAAAGTTAGGGTTTACGTACGACTGGGATTATTTCTTTGAACAGAACGAAGGGATCGACTTTAAGGAACTGTTCTTCAACAATAAAATTTCACCCCAGGTCGCCAATTTCCTTCGGGATCGTCAATTTAGATCCAAAAAGGAAGAAGTAATACAATTAATCTCACTTCCCGAATACCAACTTATTTAAACAACGGTACCATGAAAAGAAGCGAATTTATACGAAATACAACCTTAGGAGCCATAGGAACCGTTTTCATCCCCGAATTTTTAAGGGGTATGGATTTGGTGGGTTTAAATGGTAATTCTTCCTTCAAAAAACTGGTGGTTATTCAACTCTCGGGTGGTAATGATGGATTAAACACCATAGTTCCCATAGAAAACGATATATACTACAACCTGAGGCCCAAGATTGGAATTTCCAAAAGAGATACCATTAAAGTAAATGACACGCTTGGGTTTAACCCAGTCTTGGAAAAATTCAACACCCTATACCAAGATGGTTTGGTGTCCATCATCAACTCTGTGGGGTACCCCAACCCCAACCGTTCCCACTTTAGGTCTATGGACATTTGGCATACAGCGGTAGATTCCAACAAGCACTCCAAAACAGGCTGGTTGGGCCGATTCATGGATGCCTATTGTGGCAACAGCCATTCCATGTTGGAAATCGATAATCAGTTATCCTTGAGCCTACATGGGCAAATCCGTAACGGATTGGCTATTCAAAACTCGGATACCCTCTACAAATCGTTGCGGGCGCCTTACTTCCGACAGGTCATCGAAACCGCCCAATCGGCAGACCTAAACGAGGACAACCAAGGGTATTTGTATAAAACCCTGATCCAAACCAACCAGAGCGCAAAATACTTGGCAGAAACCCATAACGTAAAAAACAACAGGGTCGATTTCCCCAAATCGAGGTTGGGGAGAAAGCTGGGAAAGGTTTCCCAGTTCATTCAATCGGGTTTCAACACGCAGGTATATTATGTTTCGCACAATGGTTTCGATTCGCACGTAAACCAGCGAAATCTACAGGATCGTTTATTAAAAGATTATTCGGATTCGATCTACGCCTTTGTAGAGAGCCTTAAAAAAGCGGGGGAGTTGGAAAATACCCTTATCCTGACCTTTTCTGAATTTGGAAGAAGGGTTAAGGAAAATGGTTCTTCGGGAACCGACCACGGTAAGGCCAACACGCTCTTCTTAATTGGAAACAACCTGAAAACCCCTGGTATCTATAACGAAGCCCCAGACTTGTTACAACTGGATGATGGAGATGTTTCCTATAAGATCGATTTCCGAAATGTATACCACGACATTATTACTGAATGGTTTGAAAAGGATGCCCGTAAGATCATCTCAAAAAGGTTCGATAGTTTGGGGATTGTTTAAATCCTGTACTTACTAGCAGTATTTATTCAATATATTTGATAGCATTCAACCAATGCTGAATCATGACAACCCCATCCGACCAATTAAATCTTAGATCCCGCCATCCCAATTACCAAACCTTTTTGGACTTCAACGAAAGTGAGTCTGAAAGGGTGAAAAAGCAATACTGCTGCTTTCTCGATCAAAAATATGGGGACGATCCATTGCAAGCAATGGACATCTTTCCATCCAATAAAAACAACTCCCCATTTTGGTATTTATCCATGGAGGCTATTGGCGTGCCTTGGACAAAAAAAGTTATGGTTTTGTAGCGGAACCGTTTATAAAAAATGATATCACTGTTTGTGTCATTAATTACAGGCTTATCCCTACTGCGAATATGGAAACACTCCTAAGTGATGTGACAAACGCGGTCCTTTGGATACAGAAAGAAGCCTATAGATATAACGGAAATCCTCATAAAATAACCCTATCGGGGCATTCTGCGGGTGGGCATTTGGCTTTGATGACTTATTTGATGAACGAGCCCCTGCGGCTTGAGATTACAGCAATTTGTAGCTTAAGCGGGATTTTCGATTTGAAGCCCATAAAGAATAGTTACTTAAATGATGTTTTGCAATTAAGTGAAGGGGATGTTGATTTCTATAGCGTTTTAAATAAAGACCTAGCTGTTATAAAGTGTCCTGTTTTATTGAGTGTAGGTGGCAACGAAACAGACTTTTTTATTGAAGAATCCAAGAATCTCTTCGAAAAGAACAAATCCCACGCTCCCTTGGAGTATCTTGAATACGAACAGTTAAACCACTACGAAATAGTGCATAAACTGGGGCAAGAAGACAGTCCTTTAACACAATTCATAATTGAAAATCAGGATTGATAGGCTATAGTAAGAATAATAGCATTACAACTCTATTTATAAACTGTTTTGTGATTAATATAAAGAAATATGAGCTCGCATATTGACTGTGTCATACCTAAAGAAAAGGATTATTCGGTTTCTGAGATAAAAGAAAAATTGAAAAACGTTTTTCTTCGCCGAGAGGCGGATTTCAAACACATAGAACGATATGGTAAAAACACCCAACACACAAATGGTGAATGGTGGGTTAAATATATTCCTTCAAAAAATAACGAGCCTGAATATATAACTGGAGAAGGAGATGGATTTAGCATCAACTTTTATAAAAAGACAATCCACATAAGCAATCCAGAGAGATTTTCAAGTTTATACGATACCGATCACGGTATTTCCCAATCCTTATTTAGGATTCTAACCGAAATAAGCAATGAATTCCAATCAACTGATAAAATACTTATAGGAGCTGGCGGATTTGGGGCAACGGATCCCATATTGGATATGGCATATTATGATGGCGCCGACTTCGAGTTAATTTGTGAAAAAATGATGGAACTAAATGGGATACCAGCAAATAGCTTGACCGAATTAAAAGATAAGTCTTGGTACCTAAAAAAATAAAATTGCGCACCATACTTAAATAGTCCCGTTTTTCAACTTCCCCAAGGATTCATCCACATAAGAAAGCGAAGGTAAAGCCCTTCTATAAAAAAGGTATACACCAAGGCTGTAAGTAGTAGTGGGTAGAACCATTTTTGCAACAGTCCTTCATTCTTAATCAATCGCCAAGAGAGGATGGCAACGACCAACCAATCTACCATTAGAAAACACAGCGGGAAAGCTATATATTTTGGTAAATACTTAGGCAGCAAAGGGTTTTGTGTCGTAGTAAAATAAGCCTCAATAATTGAATAAATGTAGTATCCAATTTTAAATAAAGCCAAGAGGAAAAGGAGCTTTATTAGCAAATCTTTCCACCAATCGCTTAATTGAAAGGACATTTTATTTGAAGAAGGAATCTACAAACTCGAATTTATTGAACACCTGTAGGTCTTCAATGCCTTCACCAACCCCTATGTATTTTACGGGAATCTGGAACTGATCGCTTATTCCTATCACCACACCTCCTTTGGCAGTACCATCCAATTTGGTAACGGCCAGACTGGTTACTTCGGTAGCAGCCGTAAACTGTTTGGCTTGCTCGAAAGCGTTCTGTCCTGTAGAACCGTCCAATACCAACATCACATCATGAGGGGCATCGGGAAGCACTTTCTGCATCACCCGTTTTACCTTGGACAATTCGTTCATTAAATTCACCTTGTTGTGTAATCTACCTGCTGTATCGATAATGACCACGTCTGCATTTTGGTTTACGGCACTCTCCAAGGTATCGAACGCCACACTGGCGGGATCACTCCCCATTTCCTGTTTTACGATAGGAACACCCGTACGATCTGCCCAAATTTGCAACTGGTCTATGGCAGCAGCCCTAAAGGTATCGGCAGCTCCAAGAACTACACTTTTCCCTGCATTCTTAAACTGATGGGCCAACTTCCCAATGGTCGTGGTTTTCCCCACTCCATTTACACCAACCACCATAATTACGTAAGGTCCGTCGGTTTCGGGAATTTCTATTTCGGTAGCATTCCCTGTATTGGTTTCGCTTAAAAGGCCTGCTATTTCTTCGCGAAGTATTTTATTGAGTTCGTCGGTACCCATGTATTTATCACGGGCAACACGCTCCTCGATACGGTCTATAACTTTTAGGGTGGTTGCTACCCCAACATCACTGGAAACCAACACTTCCTCCAGATTATCCAAAACATCATCATCTACTTTACTCTTACCAGCTACGGCCTTGGATAATTTATCGAAAAAAGAGGATTTGGATTTTTCCAAGCCCTTGTCCAGGGTTTCCTTTTTTTCTTTTGAAAATATTTTTTTGAAAAAGCTCATATGGAGTTTAACGATTTAAAATTGTAGGGATGGAAACGTCCATCTTTTGCATAAGCTTTAGACGGCAAAGCCAAAAATACAAAAAGCCACCTTCGTAAAAAAGTGGCTTCTTTTAATATCTTACGGGTTGATTATTGTTTTTTCAACCAATCGTTTACTTGATCTGGAGCCATAATGGACTCAACAAATACATAAGCGCCAGTCTTTTCAGACTTCACCATCTTAATCGCTTTGGTTAAACGCTTGGATCCTGTTTGTAACGATGCTACTGCTTTCTTTGCCATGACGCAATGTGTTATTTGGTATTTTTTACCTAGGTAAAAACACCGAATTATTTAATTTCTTTATGTACAGTCATTCTCTTTAAGATTGGGTTGAATTTCTTCAACTCCATTCTATCCGGAGTGTTTTTCTTATTCTTGGTAGTAATGTAACGGGAAGTTCCTGGCATTCCAGACTCCTTGTGCTCGGTACATTCTAAAATTACTTGAACTCTGTTTCCTTTCTTAGCCATCTCTGTAGACTTTAAAAATTACGCGATTACTGCTTCAAGAACCCTTTTTCGCGGGCTTCTTTGATTACGGCAGAAATACCTTTTTTGTTAATGTTTTTCAAAGCAGAAGTAGAAACACGAAGGGTTAACCACTTATCTTCTTCTGGAATATAGAAACGCTTCTTCACCAAATTCACGTTGAACTTGCGCTTGGTTTTATTCATCGCGTGAGAAACATTGTTCCCTACCATTGCTTTTTTCCCCGTAAGCTCACAAACTCTTGACATTGTACTCGCTTTTTATAGTTATTTTTAAACAGGGTGCAAATTTAAGGAAATAATTTGGTATGAACAACAAAAGAAATTTAGTTTTTGGAAATTTCTTTCAGTAGCATTTCGAAGGCCTTGTTTACCGATTTTTTAATGACCCTTTCGCGGGCTTTGCCAAATTGGAATTTTTCGGAAATCATCCTGTCGGGCGTAGCTATAGCAATACACACCGTTCCTACCTCATCATCGCCATCCCCTTTGGAAGGCCCTGCTATTCCTGTGGTTGCAATGGCATAATCGCTTCCAAATACCTTGGTTGCCTGTTCTGCCATGGCCTCTGCCACAGGGATGCTTACCACATTGTGCTCTTCAATAAGATGGGCATCTACCCCCAAAATGGAGGTTTTTAATTCGGTAGCATAAGGAACTATACTGCCCCTATAATAAGCGGAAGCACCTGCATGTTGTGTAATCTCCTGTGCCAAAGCACCTCCGGTACAACTTTCTGCCAAACTAAGGGTTCTTCCCTGTTTTAATAGCAAACCACCTATTTTTTGGGTCACCGAAGTCTCCTCTTCATACCCTACAGCAATATCGGCAACCAACGCATGCAATTGCTCCATTTGGTCGTCTACTTCTTTAATGAGCGCTTCCTTGTCCCCTCCTTTGGAGGAGAGACGTAGCCGGACTTTCCCCAACGAAGGAAGGTATGCCAGCTTAATATGCGCAGGCAAAGCATCTTCCCAATCCACAATGCGTTCGGCAATGGAGCTCTCGCCCATACCATAGGTAAGCAATGTTTTGTGGTAAATGTGGGGACGGTTAAATCTTTTAATAACTTCTGGGATCACCTCATTTTTAATGAGTGCCTTCATTTCGTAAGGTACTCCTGGCATGGAAACAAAAACGGTATCGTCTTTTTCCATCCACATTCCTGGAGCTGTGCCATGAATGTTCTTAAGGATCTTTGCAGTAGAAGGAACCATAGCCTGATGCAAATTAGCAGCTATGGGCGCTTTATGAAAATATTTTTGAAACAAAAACTCGATATGAGCCTTTACTTCTGGGTTTTCCACTAGGTTATCCCCTAGGAACTCACAAAAGGTCTGTTTGGTTATATCATCCTTGGTAGGGCCCAATCCTCCCGTTACCAAAACCAAATCTGCTTGGTTTTTGGCTTCTTCCAAGGCTTTTAGTATGTGTTCACGTTCGTCTTGAACAGAGGTAATTTGATACACCTGTATCCCTACTCGGTTCAGTTCCTTACTTATATAAGCTGAATTGGTATCAACTATTTGACCGATGAGTATCTCATCGCCAATGGTAATAATTTCGGCAAGCATCTATTTTATAAGTCGAAGTCTTCTTTTAATTCATCAAAAACCCTATGCAGTGTAGTGGAAACCAATTCTATAAGCGGAAGTACACTGTCGGTCCCCTTGGAGGTTTTGGTCCATGATTCTATTCCTGTAATCTGTTTGATTAAATCGATCCCGAACATTTCGATATTCGGTTTCATTTTATGTGCAAACTGATAGGCCAGTTCTTTATTATCGTTCTCTATAGCTTCTTCCAAAGATGCCAAATCTGGAGGGATTTCATCCAGAAAGGTCTGTGCAACAACAGCCATAAAATCTTTATCCCCTCCCGAAATCTCATTGAGATTGTCTATAGAATATAACTTACCCATATATTATTTAACTTTTATAGAAAACAGCTCCTTATCTTCAATATAACCAGTTAACACATCATTAGCGTCCACTTTGCCTACACCTGCTGGAGTGCCTGTAAATATAACATCTCCTATCTTCAAAGTGAAATATTTCGAAATATATTCGATCAACGCATCAATTTTCCACAACATTAAGTTGGAATTTCCCTTTTGTACGACTTTTCCGTTCTTTTCCAGTCTAAAATTGATGTCATCCACACTGGTAAACGTGGTTTTTGGCAAAAAATTACCGATTACAGCGGCTCCATCGAACCCCTTGGCCTTTTCCCAGGGTAATCCTTTTTCCTTTAGTTGCTGTTGAAGGTCCCTTGCTGTAAAATCGATCCCAAGCCCTATTTCGTCATAATACTTGTGGGCAAACTTTTGCTGAATGTGCTTCCCAATCTTCTTGATTTTTACCAAAATCTCTACTTCATAGTGAATATCGTTCGAGAATTCGGGGATGTAAAAAGGATTCTTTTTCAATAAAATAGAACTATCGGGCTTTAGGAACAGTATAGGGTCCTTGGGGCGCTCGTTGTCCAGCTCTTCTATATGCGCAGCATAATTTCTTCCTACACAGATTAGTTTCATAAGTGCATCAGAATTTATTGTTGAGTTTCCTCAGTTTAACACGGGTAAGGACTTTTTTGGTATACAAGGGAAAGTCTGCATTGAGCAACCAACCGAAATAGCCAGGTTCTTTTTCCAAAACATCCTCCACCAACTGCCCTTTGTGCTTCCCGAACATAAAAATCTCCTGTTGTTCTTTTGTAAACCCAATATAACCGGCAAAATCCGCAAAGTTCTTGTGTGAACTGAACTGAGAAAGCCACGTAACATCGTTTTCCAAGTCGTCGTATTTATCCAGCTGGGCCAACAGTACTTCGTAAGTAGCCGTGGTATCGGCCTCTGCACTGTGCGCGTTGTCAAGGTTTTTATCGCAATAGAATTTATAGGCGGCTTCTAAAGTACGTTTCTCTTTTTTATGGAAAATGGTCTGCACATCTACAGCCAATCCTTTTTTAAGGTCGAAATCCACATCGGCACGCAACAGTTCTTCTGCCAAAAGCGGAATATCGAAACGGTTGGAGTTGTAGCCTGCTAAATCGCTATCCTTCATTAAAGCATGTACTTTGGGAGCCAGTTCTTTAAAAGTTGGCTCGTTTGCCACCATTTCGTCTGTAATACCATGTATATCACTTGCTCCCCGGGGAATAGGGATGCTAGGGTTTACTCGCCAGGTATGGCTTTCTTTATTTCCGTTGGGGAATACTTTTAGGATGGAAATTTCAACAATTCGGTCGGTGGCTACATTTACCCCTGTGGTTTCCAAATCAAAAAAACAGATGGGCTTCGTTAATTTTAGCTGCATAGTACGATTTATAGTACAAAAATAACAATTGTTACTTTTGCGCTATGGGGATTGTTTCAAAAGTTATCATCATTCTTACGGTCTTTTTTTCTTTCTGTGGAAATGCACAGGAAGAAAAGGTGATTATTTCTGAAAAGAAATCTGGAAAACGTATTGTTTTAATGGCCGAAAACAAAACGGCAGACACCCTGAATGTTTTCTTAATGGTACATGCCGAAGGGTATCGCCGAAGTGCCGATAAACCTGTTTTAAAGGATCTCCCCCCACATTCCAAAACCCCAATGATTACGCTTATAGAACTGAAGGATATCCCTTCCAGCTATACTTACGATCTAATCGTGAACAAAGAATTGGACAATGACATTCGCGTGGTACAGAAAAGGGAGGTTGTCGATATTGAAAATGCCGTAAAAGGGAAATTGGTCATCTTTCGTATGACCCATTGCGATAAGTGTGATGCGATAATTTCCAAGTTAAAAGAGGAACGGATCCAGCACCTTGTCTTTAACATTGAAGAAGACGGGTCCATCTATGGACAGTTCATGGCTTTTATAGATAAGGAGCTTACTTCGGAAACCCGAATTAGGTTTCCTGTAATTTGGAATAGAACATATACAATATTTGGTTATGATAATCTTCAAAACCTTATGAAAGGTTTATCCTACTAAGTTCGATTATTTAAGAATCTAGACTACAAAAAAACACGAATTATAATTTTGGGCTTTTCTATACGTTGTTGTATCTAAAAAATTGCAGTTTATCACTAATTTAAACCACAACGCTATGAATAAGATTAGATTAGCACTACCTCTTTTTTCCTTATTATTTATTGTAACAGCTTGTCCAGATGATGATGATGCCATTTTTCCCCAATCGGAAGAGCTTCTTATAGGGAACTGGCTACCTGCAAAGGTTGTCGATATCTGCTCGCAAGGAGGAGAAGAAACATATACGTACACTTCTTGTGAGCAAAATGGGACGTTATCGCTTTTTTTAGATGCTACATTCGAGAGATTGGTTTTCGCCAAAAATCAAAGTGGTGAGTGCGTTATCGAAGAAACCTTGTTTGGAACATGGGAAGCAGTTAATAGTGGCTTAACTTTTACTTTTGAGGGAGGAGACGACGATGGGACAACCGAATTTTTCGACTATATTGAAATTGATGCTAGCGGGAATACAATAAGGATTGGAAACCGTATTTATGAATCCAACGAGCCCTGCAATGGCGGGACCGGGATCACTTTCAGTTATACAGAATACTCGCGACAAATAAATTGAAACGATTAAACCTCTCGATTCAAATCCCAACCTTCTAGGTAATCGGCCACGGCTTTTACAAACTGTCCTCCCAAAGCGCCATTTACCACACGGTGGTCGTAACTGTGTGATAGGAACATTTTGTAACGGATACCGATAAAGTCACCTTCTGGGGTTTCGATCACCGCAGGTACTTTACGAATGGCTCCCAAGGCCAAAATACCTACTTGCGGTTGATTGATAATCGGGGTTCCCATTACACTACCAAAGGTACCTACATTGGTTACCGTATAGGTTCCTCCCTGAATCTCATCGGGCTTTAGTTTGTTGTTTCGGGCTCTATTGGCAAGGTCGTTTACGGCTTTGCTCATCCCCACCAAGTTCAACTGATCTGCATTTTTAATTACAGGCACGATCAAGTTTCCATCGGGTAAGGCAGCAGCCATTCCCAAATTGATGTTTTTTCGTTTGATGATCTTATCGCCATCTACGGAAATGTTCATCAATGGGAAATCTTTCAACGCTTTGGCAACGGCTTCCATGAAAATGGGAGTAAAGGTCAGCTTTTCACCTTCGCGCTTTTCGTAAGCGTCTTTTACCTTCTTACGCCAGTTCCAAATATTGGTTACGTCGCACTCCACAAAACTCTGTACGTGAGCCGAAGTAGAAACGCTTTCAACCATATGGTGGGCAATTAATTTACCCATACGTGTCATTTCGATGATTTCGTCCTCTCCATTTACGGATACTGGAGTAGCAGGCTTACTTGGCGCTGGTTTAGAAACAGCAGAAGAAGCAGGTGTTTTTGGCGCCTCTGTTGCGGCAGGTGCTTTTCCTCTGTTCTCTACATACCCTAGGATATCATTTTTGGTTACCCTTCCGTCTTTCCCGGTTCCTGGGATAGCATCCAATTCGGCTTGCGAAATCCCTTCTTGGGAAGCAATGTTCTTAACCAATGGGGAATAGAAACGGTCACCAGAACTTTCTATCGCTGTTTGGGTAGCTTCTTTGGCCACTTCTACCGTTTTCTCAACGGCAGCGACTGTTTCGGGAGCTGGCTCAGAAACCTCAGCAGGAGCTGTTTCAACAGCAGCGGTTGCAGTATCACCGTCCGTTTCTATAATGGCTAAGGTTTGTCCTACTTGTACCACATCGTCCACCTGAAAAAGGATTTCGACCAAGGTACCGTCTACCTCACTGGGAACTTCGCTATCCACTTTATCGGTAGCAATTTCCAACACGGCCTCATCTGCTTCTATGGCATCACCCACATTTTTAAGCCAGTTGGTTACTGTTGCTTCTGCAACACTCTCTCCCATTTTTGGTAATTTCAGTTCAAATCTCGCCATAACGCTAGAAACTCAATTTTATATTTTGTGCAAAATTAATAAATTTTACGTCGATCTATTTTAAATATTTCAAAAATAACTCCACCTAAGCTCGTTTAATTACGAATTTGATAATCAGAGCAGAAGCACGCCCCCTTTTTCGTCACTTTGGTCACTTCCGATGATAAAATTACAACCTGGCGGCTTAATTCGGAAACCGTTTTGCTTGTTTTTAAGAAGTTGCATAACACTGAATATTTGCCCGTACGAAATGTAATCTACATCAAAAACACACAAGGTATTATGAAAGGTGGCTCCTTCCAATATCATTTTGGATGCCGATTTTACGGGAATCGTGAAATGCTGTGAGATTTTTTCTAACAGGTTTATATTTTCCGTAAAAACCAATACCTCGGTAAGCTGAAGTTGGGGTTGCTGTTTTTTCTTTTCCCTTAGTTTTCGTGCCCCTTTGGCAATTTGAACCCCTACAGCTACAGCCATGTTCAATATAGGGTTTCCCTTAAAATGTTTTTTATAGAAAATGCGCATGGCGCCGTAAAAACGATTTAGATATGCAGCATCTTTTTGGGTACTTTCCCCTTTATAGTGCAACATAGATAGGCTTCCCAGGTATTTATTCTGATAGCCTGCTTTCATCAACTTATACGATAGGTCGATGTCCTCGCCATACATAAAATAATCTTCGTCCAATCCCCCTACTTGTTCATAGACTTCCTTTCGCATCAACATAAAAGCACCTACGAGTACGTCTACATCGCCTTCCTCCTTTTCACTTAGGTACTTTGCATAATAGCCATTCTTACCGCTGGTTCTTCCTATTAATTTTAATAGAGATCGCTTTGGGGTGGGTAGGTTTCGCTTGCTTTCGGGTAAAAAGTTCCCAGTTCCATCCATTAAATAGATGCCCAATGCTCCTAAATCGGTATTCCCCTCAACATACTGCAACGCTTTGCTAAACGTGTGTTCTGCTACAGCTGTATCTGGGTTAAGGATACAGACATACTCCCCTTTTGCCATGGCCACCCCCTGATTGTTTGCTTTACTGAAACCGACATTTTCTGAATTCTCCAACAACGCAATGTGTGGAAACTTCTCCTTCACCATCTGGCAACTATCGTCTTGCGAATTGTTATCGACCACAATAATTTCTGCGTTGATGCCTTTAAGGGACCGCTCCACGCTTATAAGGCATTGCTCCAAAAAATAGCGCACATTGTAGTTTAGGATGACAACGGATAGCTTCAAGACCTCAAGAGTTTTTTAGGGAAGATTCGAAAGGGATTCTGTGCAATATACTTCTACCTAGGGTTACTTCGTCTGCATATTCTAACTCATCGCCCACAGAAATTCCTCGGGCAATGGTCGTTGTAGTAACATTGCACCCTTCTATCTGTTTGTAAATATAAAAATTGGTCGTATCCCCTTCCATTGTGGAGCTTAGGGCAAAGATAAGTTCGGAAACCGTTCCTTTTTTTACCTTTTCCACCAAGGATGAAATAGAAAGATCACCTGGACCTATCCCATCCATAGGGGAGATTTTACCGCCCAACACATGATAATGCCCTCTGTACTGACTGGTGTTTTCTATAGCCATCACATCCCTTAGGTCTTCTACCACACAAATAAGGGATTCGTCCCGATTGGGGTTGGCGCAGATTTCACAGACTTCGGTATCGGAAATATTATGGCAGTTCTTACAAAAATTGATGGATTCCCTTAATTGCAACAAACTCTGCGAAAGCAACTGGGTTTGTTCCACGGGTTGTTTCAGTAAATGCAACACCAAACGCAGTGCCGTCCGTTTTCCAATCCCTGGCAACTGAGACACTTCGTTGACTGCGTTTTCCAATAATTTTGAAGAAAAATCCATAGGTGAAAGTTGGGGGCAAGATAAAAAAAATGCTTCAGAAACCCGATGGTTTACTGAAGCATTCCTCTATAGAAATATATGCTGCCTATTGCTTGATCAACCGTTTGGTTACGGTACCAAAATCGGAATTCATTCTTACAAAATAAACCCCTGCATTAAGCGCAGATACATCGATCGTATGTCTTCCATTGATTTCGATGTTAGGCTGATAGATCACCAATTTCCCAGCCATATCGAACACACGGATATCGGTTTCCATAGCTTCCGTAAGCTGAATGGTTACTTCGTTGTTTGCTGGGTTAGGCAACAGGTTTACTTTTTCGTCGGTCAATACCGCGTCATCGGTGCCCAAGATTGTACCGTATTGGGTTGGGGAAGCCCAAAGCCCTCTTCCGTAAGAACCTGCATAGATTTTACCTTCTGCAAAGTTGATCTCCAATTCGTTGATGATTACATTGGGAAGGTTATTGAAATAAGGTTGCCAATCGGTAAAGGTGTTGTCTATATAATAAATACCATAATCCATCCCTACGTACAACCCATCTTCTCCATTGTTATCCCAAACTACAGAGAGTGCTTGGAAATTAGGAAGGTTCATTAAGTAGGAAGTCCATGTTTGCCCTCCGTCTTCGGTAATGTATACTTTCCCTGAGCCATTGGTAGCTACAGCCACCTTGTTCTCATCTTCAGGATGGATCGCTATACTATTGATAACACCTCCTGGAATGGTTAGCTGTTCCCAATCGGTAGCGCCGCCATCGCCTGTACGATAAATGAAGCCTCCACGGGAAGCATAAATAACCTGGTTGTTGGTTCTCGCAATCTTCATTTCGTCCAAACTCACTAAGAGATCTTGTGAAATAGGGGTCCAACCACTCCCAAAGTTGGTAGACTTATACACCCTGTCATACCCTACATAAATAGTACCATCCACCACAGGATCTTGCTCAAATGGGGTAACCCAGTTTCCACTTCCTGGGGGTGGTTCTGGCAGATTGCTTAGGGTTTGCCCTCCATTCGTAGTTCGGTACATCGCTCCAAA
Source organism: Flavobacteriaceae bacterium (assembly GCA_028281065.1). Taxonomy (GTDB): domain Bacteria; phylum Bacteroidota; class Bacteroidia; order Flavobacteriales; family Flavobacteriaceae; genus Aureisphaera. The sequence goes on from JANQKN010000163.1 coordinate 41,099, forward strand.
CTGAATCATGGCAAACATGGTGTCGGTGTCGTTCTTATCCACAAACCCTTCCATTCCATCGGCTCCTACCCAATCGATCCATTCGCCTGTGCTTTCGGTATAGAACGAAGAACCATTGTCTTGGGATCCTCCAGTTACGATAGCATCTTCGGTTCGGGAAACCCCTATTTTATAAAATTGACGAATTCCAATTCCTACGGTAAGGTCCTCGTACATGTCTGAGCTAGTAACTGCTGGTGTTTCTGCTTTGAAGATTCCTCCATCGGTTCCTACATACAAGGTCCCTCCAGAAAACTCCAGAATATCCACATCGGCATGACAGTATCCTACGTTGGCGTTATTAGCGTCCAAAGGAATCCAATCGCTGGTGTTGGAGAAGTTCTGTCCTCCATCCAAAGAACGCCAAGTAAGGATCCCAGCAATATGAACTTCGTCCACATCGTTTGGGTTTACGGTAATGTCCATATCGCGCGGAGCTTGTCCTCCATCTTCAAAACCAGCGGTATCATATCCAAAGTAGTTTCTTCCGGGATGAGGAAGTTCAGTAAATGTATCTCCACTATCATCGGACCTATAAATCCCTCCAAACTGACTTCCATCGGCATCCACCACATAGACGACATTGGGGTCGTCTGCAGAAACCCCCATCATTTTTGCTCCATTGTCGAATCCTACAATTTCTGTAAAAGTAGCACCTCCATCGGTAGATTTATGAACCCCAAAACCAGAGGCATATACTGTATTTGTATCTCCAGGTTTGAATTCTACATCATATCCTCCAGGACCGGCAACTTGGGTCCAGTTAGCACCACCGTCAGTCGTGCGGAAAATTCCAATATTGGAAGAAGTCGCAAAGATCATATTAGAATCGTTGGGATTTACCAAGATTTTGTTCACAACAAAATTGCTAACATCCCCAATTTCGTTCCAGGTACCTCCTGCATCGGTAGATTTATAGATTAACCCAGACGAAGACCCGAAGTAATAGGTGTCGGAATCGTTAGGATCTATGGTTACAGAGTACACATACATATTGGAGAAGTTGTCACTTAACGGGGTCCAAGTGGCTCCTCCGTCGGTGGTTCTCCATACTCCTCCAGTGTTGGCCCCTACAATAATATGGTCGGTATTGGTAGCATCTACAGATACCCCCGTAATTCTTCCCACCCCAGGGTTCCATGAAGTAGAAGCATTCCAGTTAAGGGGGCCTAATTCTTCCCAGTTATCGTTAAGGGAGGCCCTTTGTCCTGCGGTATTGTTTAGATACGCATTGTAATTTTCGAGTTCGGCTAGTCTTTCGGTGACTGGGGTAAGGTAGCCTTGTTCATTCTTTAAACGATTGGCCATGTATTCCCAGCGCTTAAATTGTTTGTATCCAGAGCCCCGGCCTTTGTCTTTGTCTGCAAAATAAGCTTCTGCATTTTCAACGACTTCGGCAACCGAGTGGGTTCCTTCTTCGATCATTCTTAAATACTCCTGGGCAGAGACCGAAGAGCAAATCAATGCTGTGCAAGCACATAGTAATGTTTTAAGTTTCATAGCGGTATGTTTTGTATTCAAAAATTGGAATTTCCCAAAAGTAGCAAAAAATCATGGGCAAATCGTCAATCTTTGTATTTTTACCCAACTCCAATTATCAGTATATGCAACCACTTCACATTTTATTATTAATAGCAGGATACTTTGCTGTATTAATGCTTATTTCATACTTCACAGGAAAAGATGACAGCAATGAAGTCTTTTTTAAAGCTTCCAAACAATCCCCTTGGTATTTGGTAGCCTTTGGGATGGTAGGTGCTTCATTAAGCGGAGTCACCTTTATCTCAGTACCCGGCTGGGTTGAAGGGTCACAATTTAGCTATATGCAAGTTGTATTTGGGTACTTGGTAGGATACTTTGTAGTTGCTTATGTTTTATTGCCTATTTATTACAAACAGAACGTTACTTCTATTTATGAGTATCTTGAAGACAGGTTTGGTGTTGTAAGTTATAAAACCGGGGCTTTTTTCTTTTTTGTTTCACGAGTTTTAGGGGCTTCGTTCCGTTTGTTTTTGGTTGCTATTGTTCTGCAGCAATTTGTTTTCGACTCTTATGGAATTCCTTTTGAAATTACTGTAATTATCTCCATTCTCCTTATTTGGATTTATACAAACCGAGGCGGTATTAAAACCATTGTATGGACGGATACCCTACAAACTTTATTTATGGTAATCGCCGTATGTTTATCGATTTACTTTATCACTACAGAATTGGATTGGAGCTTTGGGGATTTTCTAGCTTCTGACGAACTTAAGCAATACAACAAAACCTTTTTTACAGATAGTTTTTTGGCTAAAAACTACTTTTTGAAATCCTTTATAGGTGGAATGTTTATAACCATATGCATGACAGGATTGGATCAGGACATGATGCAAAAAAACCTAACATGCCGCAACCTGAAAGATGCCCAAAAAAATATGGTTTCTTTTAGTATTGTACTAGTAGGGGTTACATTTCTCTTTATGCTTTTGGGAGCACTTCTTTACATCTACGCAGATAAATTCAACATTGGGATACCATTAATGGACGGAAGCCCTAAAACCGATTTACTCTTCCCAGAGATTGCCCTTAATGGAGGGCTTGGAACTACGTTGGCAGCAACTTTTTTCCTAGGACTAATTGCTGCTGCCTACTCTAGTGCCGACAGCGCCCTTACTTCTTTAACCACCAGTTTTTGTGTGGATTTTTTAAACTTGGAAAAACACGATGAAGCCAAACAGAAAAGACTTAGAAAGATTACCCATATTGGCATGAGTCTTCTTTTGGTTGTGGTTATCATTATTTTTAAACATGTCCTAACCAGTAATGTAATTAATAGTCTTCTAGTGGTAGCTGGATATACATACGGTCCTCTCCTAGGGCTTTTCGCTTTTGGAATATTTACCAAATTTCAAATAAAGGATAGGTATGTGTGGATTGTTACCTTGATTTCGGTAATTGTTACGGCAATTTTGGGGAACATCCCAGCCGAAGCCTTGGGGGGATATCAAGTAGGTTATGAGTTGCTACCCATAAATGGTTTAATTACTTTTCTAGGACTCGTACTGATTCGTGCTCAAAAGAACTAACGTACAGGCTATCTCAGCGATTATACCGTGTTCGTTCAATAGGGCAACAAATTCGGTGTTCTCGGTACCGGGATTAAAAATAACCCGTCTTGGGTTAAGGGATAGGATATAATCGTAATACTGGGGTTGGTGCTTAGGCCCTACATATAAGGTTACGGTATCTATATCCTCAAAATCTTCTTTTTCTGTTTGTATAGGGACCCCCGCAACTTCTCCTTCCCGCAATCCAAAAGCAATGACAGGTTTTCCCAATCGCACCAAACGGTGTATGGCTATGTTGGAATATCGAGCGGGATTGGTACTGGCACCAAGAACCAAGGTCTTTTTCATGCGTTAATTTTTCAGCAAAGTAACTGTTATGATAGGGAGCGAAATCCTAAAACTACGTTAAAAAAATAGTTTGATGTAACATAACTTTCATATGGCCGTCTATAGAATAGAAATATTTCTAATTCTTTACTGTGAATTTTTTACGTTGATGGTTAGTGTTAATAATAGCAGTAGAGAAAGCCCGGAGTTCTAGACTTCGGGTTTTTTTGTTAATAAACGTTAAAGTCGGACTTAAAGTGTAACAGGATTTCATCAAAAACGTCATATGTGCATTAGTTTCAAAAATTACAGTGCCTAACCCACTGTATTTGAAAAGGGGACCATCATCAAACAAAAAACACAAACTAAACAATCAAAACAATGAGAAACTTCTTACTTATTTTGGCCTTATTCACTGGCCTAACCGCATTTTCGGCAGAAGATCCTACCGCGGAAAAAATAGGAAGAATCACTGGAACTGTGATCGACAAAAACCTTAACGAACCCATTCCTTATGTAACTGTTGCTGTACAAACTTTATCCGGTGAAATTATTACGGGAGGAGTAACAGATGACAAAGGAAGATTTAACATTAAAGACATCCCAGAAGGGAAAAGCCGTGTTAACATTCAATACATAGGTTACAAAACCTATACAGCAGACATTGAAATTTCCAGGGGAAGCCGTAATGTAGACCTAGGGAATATTATGCTGGAAGAAGATGTAGAAGCTTTGGACGAAGTAACCGTAACGGCAGAGCGTACCACGATTCAGCAAAAGCTGGACAGAAAGGTAATTACCGTAGGTAAGGACCTTACCACCAGTGGACCCACTGCAGCCGACATTATGAACAACCTACCTTCTGTAAGTGTAGACCAACAAACGGGGGTACTTTCCTTACGTGGTAACAGCAATGTAAGGGTTATGGTAGACGGTAAGTTAACCAATGTGCCAATTGCACAGCTACTAAGACAAATTCCTTCTACTTCCATTAAGCAGATAGAATTAATCACCAACCCTTCGGCCAAGTACAACCCAGAAGGGATGAGTGGTATCGTTAATATCATTCTACATAAGAATTTAAATATTGGTTTTAACGGTAATGCCAGTGTAGCTCTTACCTATGAGGAGCAACCCAAGTTCAACTCTTCTATAGACATGAACTACCGAAACGGGAAATTCAACTTCTATACCAATTGGGGACACAATACTTCCAAAAACGAGAATTTTGGTAACGTATTCCGTCCTGGAGACAATACCGAGCAGTTTTTCGAATTCTTGGACGACAGCCAATCCAACCTAATCAAGTTTGGAGTGGATTTCTATCTGAATGACAAAAACACTATCTCTGTATTTACCAACCAGAACTTCTTTAATGGAGCAACAGATGGTACTACCGATATCGTAGATTACGGAGATGACAGCTTTAGCGAAAGCCAACTTTTCCTTCAGGAAAGTGACAACACCTCACAACAGTACAACTTTAACTACAAGTTGGATTTTGCCAAGCAAGGGCATAATATAGAATTAGAAGCGGACTACAATACTTTTGACAATGATGAGGATGCCGATTTCGACTTTGTAGGAAACAACCCAAGCAGTCCTAACTATAACGACTTTGTAGGTACCGAAAGGGATCGATTAACCATAAACTTGGATTACGTAAACCCATTGTCCGAAACCACCAAGTTAGAATTGGGACTAGAGGCACGTTTGTTTAACTCTGAAATTGACAGAACATCCAACCAATTCCTAGTGAACCCGTTTGATGTAACCGGACCTTTTGTAGAGTCTCCCAATACCGATTTCGATTACAGCCGTGACATCTACTCTGCCTATGTAACCTTTGGTAAGAGCTGGGGCAAGTTTAGTGTTCAAGTAGGTGCCAGAGGGGAAATGGTAGAGGTAAATGCCGATACCAAAGAATCTTATGAGCCAGGAATCATCACCGATGATTTATCTAACATCGATACAGATCCAGAAGTAACCGTTGTTGTAGATGGAGACAACATCCTTAAGAACTTTACCAACGATTATTTCCAGCTATACCCTTCAGCTTTCGTTACCTATACCCCAACTGAAAAAAACCAGTTTCAGCTGAGCTATAGCCGTCGTGTGGATCGTCCTGGATTGGAGCAGATCAACCCTATCAGGGAGTGGAGTACCCCAAGGATTTCTTCCTTCGGAAAAACAAGTTTGATCCCTCAGTTCACCAATTCCATCGAGGCCAACTATACAAGAAACCTTGGAAAAGGAAGTCTTACAGGAGGAGTTTTCTATAGAATCATCGAGGACGAGATTAACCGTGCTCTATTTGTGGACAGAACGGATCTTAACAAAGTGATCCTTACATACGATAACTTCGAAAACACATCAGCCTACGGGGTAGAGTTGTCTAGCAACTACCGTCCAACCAAATGGTGGAACTTTAGTGCTAGTTTCGATCTATACAACCAAACCCAAAAGGGGATTAGTGAGCGATTGGCTACCCAAGACAACCCAACTGTGGATGACATCATTTCCGATAACTTCGAGGTGGATAACGTACAGTGGAACGTAAGAATGTTCAACAACTTTAGGGTAACCAAAGCCCTAACGCTTTCGGCATTCGGTTTCTATAGAGGGGAATCCAGAACACTTCAGTTCACGATAGAACCCATGTACTTTGTAAACGTGGGAGCACGTGTTAGCCTTTGGGAAGGAAGAGGAACCTTTAGCCTTAACTACAATGATATTTTCGACACCATGCAGTTTGGTTTCGAAGGGGAATTGCCTTACGTACAAACGGGAGCCTTCAATTGGGAGAGCAACACGGTTAACGTAAGTCTTGCATACAGATTTGGTGGTGGAAAATACCGAGCCAAGTCCAGAAAGCGTCGTGACAACGATGAAAAATCAGGTAGTGGCGGTATATTCTAGAGAACTGATTCACAAAATGTTATATTTAAGTTAAAACAAAATTTAAAGTGAAACATTTAGTTATATACTTAGTCTATATAAGTAGGAATCACCTAATAAAAGTTTTATAGTTTATTTGAATTAGCCATTCTACCACATTAAAAAGTTATTAGGTCTTGCAGGCCCTCCCTTTTCGGGAGGGCTTTTTATATAATATACCCTGTATTGGGGATGGAATCCAACCTATACCTTCCTTAGCTTTACCCTATTGTTTCATAAAATATATACGCTGAATCTGGGGAGAATTTCGGTGTACTATGAGAAAGGGTCGTCCATATCTGAACGACCCTTTTTATATATTTCATAAGAATTGTAAGACTACCAGCGTATCACGGCACTTCCCCAAGTAAACCCACTACCAAAAGCAGCCAAAACCACTACATCCCCTTCTTTAATCTTCCCTTGCTCCCAAGCTTCGGTCAATGCAATAGGGATGGAAGCCGCCGTCGTATTTCCGTATTTCTGGATGTTGTTGAACACCTGGTCATCGGAAAGCTGAAATTTTTTCTGAATGAACTGTGAGATCCGCAGGTTAGCTTGGTGTGGAATGAGCATATCGATATCATCTACCGAAAGTCCGTTGGTTTGCAATCCTTCCATAATCACTTCCGAAAATCGAACCACAGCATTCTTGAATACAAACTGGCCATTCATATAGGGATAATACGGAATGTCCTCCTGAGGGTTCTCCGCTATGATTTCAGGAACCCACCTCCCCGTGCTAGGCCCTTGCAAAGCCAATTCGTCCTTGTGCTTTCCTTCACTATGCAAGTGCGTAGACAGGATCCCCCCGTTGTTGGAATCGCTACGGGATACCACGGCAGCACCAGCTCCATCTCCAAAAATAACAGACACACCTCTTCCACGAGTAGTAAAGTCCAAACCACCACTGTGATTTTCACTTCCTATAACCAGCACATTTTTATACATGCCCGTCTTCACAAACTGATCGGCTACAGAAAGTCCATACACAAATCCGCTACATTGGTTGCGAACATCCAAAGCAGGAACCGTTCCCATGCCCATCAAATCCTGAACCTGTACCCCACCCCCAGGAAAATACATATCGGGGCTTAGGGTGGCAAAAATGATAAAGTCTATATCCTCATTGGTTAATCCAGCCCTTTCTATAGCAATGGTAGCCGCTTTAACCCCCATAATGGACGTAGTATTACCATCTCCTTTCTTTATGTGCCTCCGTTCCTTTATTCCCGTCCTTTCCTGAATCCAAGCATCGTTCGTGTCCATTAATTGGGAAAGATCATCGTTCGTTACTACATTTTCGGGCACATAATGTCCCAATCCGGTAATTTTTGAAGTAAACATAAAAAGGCTTTTAAATAGTCTGGAAAGATACACATTCGCCCAAGAGAAGGGAAATTTTTGGGTTTTATCTACTATGCGCGCATAACAACTAAAGTAAGGGTACCACCACAGTACCCTTACCTAACAACCTAACCAATAAATAATAGGAAGGAATTGCTTCCTTTAGAATAACCCTACATATTTACTTGTTTAAATATACAAATTTTGTTTAAACTTTTATATAATTATTTAAACAAAATAATTATACCTTCATATGTACCATAAAATGACATCCTGTCACCCTGTTTAAAATGGTATCCTATTTGCCAGAAACATTCAAACAAAACTTATAAAAGACATACCATGAGTAAAGGAACTATTAATGTATCGGTAGAAAACATCTTTCCGTTAATTAAAAAGTTTTTATACAGTGATCACGAAATATTTCTTCGTGAGCTAATATCCAACGCAACCGATGCCACCCTTAAACTAAAGCACCTTACCAATATAGGTGAAGCCAAGGTAGAATATGGCAATCCACAGATAGAAGTAAAAGTCGATAAAGAGCAGAAGACCCTTCATATTATAGATCAAGGGTTGGGGATGACAGCCGAGGAAGTGGAAAAGTACATCAACCAGATCGCCTTCTCCGGAGCCGAGGAGTTCATCGAAAAGTACAAGGACAAACAAGGGGACGATGCTGGCATTATTGGACATTTTGGTCTAGGTTTCTATTCCGCCTTTATGGTGGCCGACAAAGTGGAAATCATCACCAAAAGTTATAAAGACGAACCCGCTGCGCATTGGACTTGTGACGGATCACCCAACTATACATTGGAAGAAGCTGACAAAGCAGAGCGGGGAACCGAAATCATCCTTCACATTGCAGAAGATGAAACCGAGTTCTTGGAAGAGAACCGCTTAAGGGAACTGCTGGTTAAGTATAACAAGTTCATGCCTATTCCCATTAAGTTTGGAACCAAAACCGAAACCCTTCCCAAGCCAGAGGACGCCAAAGAAGATGACCCTGCTCCTACCCAGGAAGTAGACAATATTATTAACAATCCCAATCCAGCTTGGACCAAGCAGCCTTCCGACTTGGAAGACAAGGATTATGCAGATTTTTATAGGGAGTTGTATCCCATGCAGTTCGAAGAGCCCCTCTTCCACATCCACCTTAATGTAGATTATCCTTTCAATCTTACGGGAATCTTGTATTTCCCTAAGATGACGAATGACATGAACATTCAGAAGGACAAGATACAACTGTACCAAAACCAGGTGTTTGTAACAGACAATGTAGAAGGGATCGTACCCGAGTTCCTAACCATGCTTCGTGGGGTGATCGATAGTCCGGACATTCCTCTGAATGTTTCCCGTAGCTACCTACAAGCTGATGGTGCCGTAAAGAAAATCTCCAGCTACATTACCCGAAAAGTGGCCGATAAGCTGAAGAGTCTCTTTAATGATAACCGAGAGGATTTCGAAGCAAAATGGGATGACATTAAAATCGTGATCGAATACGGAATGCTTACCGAAGAAAAATTCTTCGAAAAAGCGCAGGCATTTGCTTTGTATCCAACCGTAGATGGGACCTACTTTACCTTCGAGGAGTTAAAGGAAAAGGTAAAGGATCTACAGACCGATAAAGATGACAAACTGGTTGTCCTGTATGCTTCCAATAAAGAAGAACAACATAGTTATATAGAAGCTGCCAAGGAAAAAGGATACGAAGTACTGCTGTTGGACTCGCCTATTGTGTCTCATTTGCTTCAAAAAATAGAATCCGAAAACGAGAAAACCACCTTCGTACGTGTCGATTCCGATCATGTGGATAACCTCATCAAGAAAGAAGAAGATGCCATCTCCAAGCTTTCTGAAGAAGAACAAGAAACCCTTAAAACTTTTTTAACCGAAACCATTCCTGCCGAAAAATTCTCGGTACAATTGGAAGCCATGGACAGTAATGCCAATCCTTTTATCATTACCGAGCCCGAGCTTATGCGTCGTATGAAAGAGATGCAACAAACCGGTGGAGGCGGAATGTTTGGTATGGGCAATTTACCCGAAATGTACAATTTGGTGGTAAACACCAACCACGAGTTGGTAGGGCAAATTCTTAATACCAAAACCCAGAAGAAAAAAGAACGGTTGGTAAACCAAGCCCTGGATTTGGCTAGATTGAGCAAAAACCTATTAAAAGGGGAAGAATTGACTGCTTTTATTAAAAGGAGTTACGAAATGATAAAATAGCTTAAAAGCACTATATCAATCAAAAAGACCGCCTTTTTGGCGGTTTTTTTATTCTCACATATGAAGGTTTTTTTCTCATAATTGAGCTTTTTTGCCAAAAAAAGGGGTTTTTCCCCTTATAAATAGTTGTGGGATAACTCTTTCAGTACTATTTTTGGGTAACTAATTTTATCAAATCCTTTTAATTATGAAGAAAACTACCCTTTTCATTCTAGGGCTTTTCATGGGAATTCTCATGCATGCCCAGGATGTAACGAGTTTGAGTGAAGTCACTCATCTCAGTGGAAGTACACCTCAAGGGCCCATTGAAGCTACTGCTATTGTAGTAACTGATAATGGTCTTTTACCTTCCACCCTTTTCACAGATCGACCCACATTTCAAGCCCAATGCCCTACGGCATTGCCTTTAGAAGATTTTGCTGGAGGTCCAGGCCCAGGAGCTGTTGTAGAATGTGCACCTACAATTAACAGTGCAGGAGATACCTGTTTTCCTGCTGGTGAGCTTCTACCCGGTGTAGATATTACACGAAGTGGTGGATTTGGAGTTGTGTACTTAGGAGTTGGAGGTCTAGGACATACCTACCCTGATCCTTATGTAGGTTCAAACACCTTTACAGAGTTTACTATTCTGAACTTTACGCAGCCTACCAATCAAGTTGGTTTCGACTTGGTTTCTTTACGTGGCGGAGTTGGAAACGCTGCTAATGGTGGTGATATTGACGTACGTGTATTTGGTACGGGTGGACTTATAGACACCTACACCATTACCCTAACCGGGGATGCTTCTTCGTTTGTTGGAATTACTGCAGACGAGCAGATCGTTAGTATAGAATTACAAGATCCAACTGGTCAAGATGTAGAGCTTATTGCCAACATGGAATTTGGAAATTGCACCACTGGTTCACCTCCAATGATGACCTGTCCTATGGATATCACTACAACCGCAAGTCCAAACACCTGTGGGGCCGTAGTTGCCTTCCCACCACCATTGGTAGTGGATCCTGACGGTGACTTGGATACCGTGGTACAGACCATGGGGGACCCTAGTGGATCTGTGTTCCCAGTAGGAACAACTGTAATAGAGTTTACTGCAACCGACTTAGCAGGTAACGTTGCTACCTGTACCTTCAATATAACGGTAACCGATGATGAGCCTCCAATGGCAGTTTGTCAAGACATTACTGTAGACTTGGATGCCAACGGAATGTACACGCTAACTCCAACCGAAATTGATGGAGGTAGTACCGACAACTGCGGCATCGCATCCTTGGAGTTCTTGGTGACCGGTGCCCCTGCAACCGCAGACGGAAACGTACCATTGACCATCCCAGCCGGTGCACCAACAACCACTGCAGGTTTCATGGACCCATCTACTGCTTCAGTAGCTGACTCCGGTATCATCGGGGTGGATTACTCCTTCACCGAT
>JANQKN010000188.1 GCA_028281065.1 Flavobacteriaceae bacterium
GACGGTTGCTAACATAGGAGTGAGCCGAGAGAATAATAAAATATACTATCATTAAACAACTACCACGACCCCTTGGAGGGTCGTGGTTTCTGTATACAATGTTGCTGGAAACGGTCGAGCACTAAACCGGGATGAACCAATACCGCAATTAGAAATTAAAATTGTAACAACTAAAGTGAAAGCCAGTCTCACTATAAAAAACTAAAAAATTGAACTTTACAACCTCAACCAAAATTATTTTTAATAGAACGAAGAACCATATGCCAAACTTTTTGTTTTCCCGAATAAAACCTTTGCTTTTTTTGAGTACTGCAATCTTCTTTACACTAGCTGCCCATGCTCAAAAAAACTCTCAAATATGGGAGGCTTTATTACATAACAAAAGAGACATTGCCTTAGAAATGGTAGGTAATCTTAAGTATGAAGGCGATATAGAGAATGCCCTGCTTAAGAAGATTGTAGAAATGGAGAACGGGATCATGACGGTCGATAGAGACTTTGTTTCTACTATCGCAAATTATGATGATTACGAAAACTATCTCTTCTCCAACTGGATTCTGCCTTATTTTTTTAGCGAATATCTCGATAATGGGTTTAGCGAAGACACCTACAAAATACCGCATTTAGTCGATGCATCCAAAATCAATAATTCTACAGTAAAAAATGGCCTGTATTATCTACAAGCTATTGCCATGCGGCATCAGAAAAAGTGGGAGGACTATGAAGAACGTATAAGTAAAATAAATGCCATAAGGGAATGGGAGTATTGTGGGGTTTTCGAAAATCTTAATTCCAGCGGTATAGAGATGTCTTACGCTCCAGAGGAATATGTTTCCCCTAATACAATATTCGACGCGCATAGTAATGGGGATGCTAAGTGGTATACGTCGGGAAAAGATGGTGATGTATACAAGTTCTTCACGAATCATGGAGAGTATGGTTCTGGGGTTCATTATGCACAGTCCTTTATTTATTCCCCTATAGATCAGAGGGTACTTGTGAAATTGGGGAAGGATGGCTTAATACGCCTTTGGGTAAACGATGTCCTTGTTCTAGAAAATGACGAAAGCTATATTACGGAGTTGGACTCCTATACCTATGCAATAAATCTACAAAAAGGAGTAAATAGGTTTTTGGTTAAATCTGCATCAAATAGCGGAACCCCCTATTTTATTTTACGCCTAGAAGACCTTAAAGGAAATCCTTTAAAGAACTACAATGTTTCTTTTAAAGACAGGCGTTATAAAAAAGGAACCACCCAATCTGTAAACCCAGAGTTAATACCACATAGCATTGAAGCTTATTTTGAGAAAAAACTGGCAGAATCCAAAGGTGATGTTAATTTAACCAAGTATTGTCTTTTTCTTACCTATTACAGAAATGGTCGGTTAAACAAAGCACTTGCATTGCTCAACGATTGGTCTAAGCAATATCCCGAAAGCTCGTTCATAAAAGCTAATTTAATAGAATGCCATTCTGTTATGGGAAATACCAATGAAAAGAGTAAGGTGGAAAATAATTTAAAGAGAAAAGATCCCGATTATTATTTGTCATTACTACTTGAGTTCGAAAACTTTGATGAGTTAATGAATTTGGATATAGAAGTCTATGAATCTACAATGAAAAAAATTGGAACTATTGTGGATTATCCTTTTATGAAAACCTCTACCGATTTAATGATTTATTTACGTCGTGTCGATATGGAAAACATGCGGTTGAAATTGGATGAGCTGATGGTAGATACTACTGTCCCCTCTAGCATAAAACCCACTTTTTCCGAATTTTATTCCAGTGTATTCAATGATGATGACGCAACCATTACGGTATTGGAGCGGTTTAATGATACTGAATATAACTGGGAAATTATACAATATCTGGCCTATTATTACGAAAAGCAAAATAGGATTGAAGATGTTATTTCTCTATACGAATACTGCTTAGACAAATTTGACGAAGACAACAATGTACACTACAAATTAATTTCAATATTACACGATACTGGGCAATTTGAACGTTCATTGCCCTTTATAGAGCAAGCACTACAGAATTATCCCAATTCCCGCTTGTTCACTAAACTAAAAGGAAATGCTTACTTACAACTTAACCGCACCAAAGAGGCAATAGAATTATACGAAAAAGCATTGAGGAGCAAACCCTCAGATCATGATTTGAGGAGTAAAATCAATGACCTTCGAAACAGGAAAAACCCGCTTAACGAGTTTCATATAGATGATGCCTATGCATATATCGATAAAACCCGGAATACCATAACCCAGAACAATTATGGATTAAATGTACTTTTAAAACAATCCAATATACTGGCATACAAAAATGGTGGTGGTGAATATAAAACGGTTATGACCTATGAAATAACTTCTCAAAATGGAGTGGATATTTTTAAGGAATACAGTTTAGGATTGTATGGAGATTACACTATCAACAAGTCGGAACTAGTTAAACCAGATGGAGATACAGTTCCTGCAGACCGTAATGGGTCAGACTTGGTGTTCGATGAATTGGAAATAGGAGATGTAGTATACATAGACTATGAAGCAAAGTACACCCGATACGGGAGGTTCTATA
>JANQKN010000209.1 GCA_028281065.1 Flavobacteriaceae bacterium
AAAGGTCATTTAAGTTTTAAGAGCACAAATGGAGACATTTGTGCTTTTTTATTTCAAAATACTGTAACATCTTCTTGGTATTTAGGTCTTTTTGGAAAAGCAGACCTAATGAGAATCCTTCCAGTCGCCATATTCATGGCTCTATTCCTTTTTGCCTGTAATGATAAAACCCCAAAAAGTAACTCCATTAATGGGATTTGGGAGTCCATTGGCTCGGGTTGGGTTCTGCACATACAGGATAGTACCCAATATTCCCTTTACGATATTACCTCTGTTTCTTGTTTACCAAACAGGGAAGCTTCCCTCGTTGAAATTCAACCCTATTTATCCTTTGCCAACGATACATTATCCATGGTGAAAGGGGTAATGACGTATCAATTTACAAGAACCGAGCAGTTGCCCGAATTGTGTGAAAACCTTCTTTCTGAAGTTCAAAAAATAGATCCCCTCTATAACTTCGAGGTATTTGCAGCTACGGTAAAGGAACATTACGCTTTTATGGAACTCAACAACGTAGATTGGCAAACTATATATCAACAGCAAAAAAGAAAATTGAGCGAAGAGTCCTCTGGGGCCGAATTGTATAAGGTATTGGAAGAGACCTTGGAGATTATGAACGACAACCACGCTTTTTTAGAGGCTAAGGATGAGATTTATGAAGCACTGGAACAGTTTTATCCAGAGGAGGATGTAGAAGAAGAGTTAGAGGAACCCCTTGAAGAATATGGTGATTTTCAGGTATCTAATGCAGTAGCGGCAAACCATATGGAAACCGATATGACCCAAGATTCTTGGTTGCTAAAATGGGGGATTATGGAAGACAACGTTGGGTATATTGTGGTTAAAGCCATGTGGTTGTATGCAGACTTGACGATACCCGAAGCGCTCATCGAAGAGAAAGGATATGTGGATGCTTATGTGGAAACCTTTCACCAAATGGACGAAGGGAGTTATATAGAAAAAGAAGTGGCTGGGGTACGAAGTCTTATGGATTTAGCCATGAACGATCTTAAGGATACCCGAGCCATTGTGATCGATCAGCGGTTTAATGGAGGAGGACAGGATGCGGTGAGCTTTGAAATCTTAAAGCGTTTTAACCCAGAAAAGAGGAAAGTGGTTACAACAAAATTAAAGCAAGGCAGTGGATATGGCCCTTTGCAGACCCTGTACTTAGATGCATCCCCTCAACCTTACACTCAACCTGTGTATGTCTTAACTTCCCAACAAACTGGGAGTGCTGCCGAGGCTTTTGCCATTTGCTCTATGGCCATTCCGCATATGCAGCGTATAGGTAGTGCCACCCAAGGAGCACTTTCTACAGCATTGGAAAAAACACTTCCTAATGGCTGGGTATTTTCCATTTCAAATGAAGTCTATATGGACACCCAAGGAAATTCTTACGAAAATATAGGGGTGCCTGTAGATTACGAAATTGCCTATCCCGAAGACAGACAAACGTTTTTCCGTTCTGTAATGAACGATCTGGAAGGAGATAAACAAGCTATTTTAGAGGCGGTAAGGGCGAATGATTATAATTAAAAAGAGATGTATCTTAGACATCAAAGTAATTACATAGCTGGATGGGAAAATTTTATAAAAAGGGGCTAGTTTTTATTGTATTATTTTCAATTATGATGATCTCTTGCAAACAAGAGAAGATCGAAGTGAAGCTACATGCCTTCGAAACTTCAGAATGTAGAAAGGACATAGAGTACGACCAACAAGGGGAGATGGCAATTTCGACTTCCAAAGATGGCAATCTAACAGTCTCGGTCTATGGGGTGGGTAATTGTTGTTCGGAGTTCCAACCGTTATTCGAGATTAAAAACGATACCATACATTTGGGATTTAGCGAAGGAGGAAGGATTTGCAGTTGCTTTTGCTGTTACGATTTTGTGTATGAAATAGAAGGGATTAAGGACGTTTCCAATTATACATTCAACTATACCAATCGCATCATTGAGATCGTGGAAATAGAAGAGATTCCTGAAGAATAATAATCCTACTTTTTCTTTTTGTTATACTCTGCAATCACGCTTTTCCGTCCAATTGTTTTGGTAATGATGTCCTTTTCCAGGTCCCAACCCCGGGCAGGGGAGTACTGGCGTCCGTACCAAATGATCTGCAAGTGTAAATCGTTCCATAAATGCTCTGGAAACAGTCGTTTGGCGTCCTTTTCGGTCTGTACTACATTCTTTCCATTGCTAAAGCCCCAACGGTACATGAGACGGTGAATGTGCGTGTCTACAGGAAAGGCAGGAATGCCAAAGGCTTGACTCACTACCACACTGGCTGTTTTATGCCCTACAGCTGGAAGTTCTTCCAGCAGGTCGATGTCTCGGGGTACCTGACCGTCGTATTTGTCGATCAGGATTTGGGAGAGCCCGTGAATCCCTTTCGATTTCATGGGGGAAAGCCCAACTGGTTTTATGATCTCCCTAATTTCCTCTACGGTGAGTTTAACCATATCGTAAGGATTGTCTGCCACTTCGAACAATAGTGGGGTAATTTGGTTAACCCGAACGTCTGTACTCTGTGCAGACATAAGCACAGCAATGAGCAGGGTATAAGGGTCTTTATGATCCAGAGGAATGGGTATTTGGGGGTATATTTTTTTTAACGTATCAATAACGAAGTCAACCTTTTCCTGCTTGGTCATTTTAATGTAGTTTTATAGGCTTAAAATTATCAACACAAAAGTACATCAATGAATACACTTAAAGAAGGGGACAAGGTCCCAAATTTTACTGCCACAGATCAGCATGGAAATACACATACCCTATCCGATTATGCGGGGAAGAAGCTCGTATTCTTTTTCTATCCAGCCGCTAATACGCCTACCTGTACGGTAGAAGCCTGTAACATCCGTGATCACTACAAAGAATTACAGGATGCTGGTTATGAGATATTTGGAGTTAGTAAAGATACCCAACGAAAGCAAGGAAATTTCAGTAAGAAATTCAATTTCCAGTACCCTTTATTGGCCGATACTGAGAAAGAGGTCATCAATGCTTTTGGAGTATGGGGTCCTAAAAAGTTCATGGGACGTACGTTCGATGGCATTCACCGTAAAACCTTTATCGTAAATGAAGAAGGTGTGGTATCGCGTGTTATCGATAAGGTAAAGAGCAAGCAACACGCTGCCCAAATCCTGGAAGAAATTTAACTGGTAACTCCTTCTTCTTCGGCTTCTTTGCAGCCAAAGAGTGATTTTGCCTTAATGATTTCGGCAACCCCTTCTGGAAGCATTTTTTCCCAGCCTGGTTTTCCGGTCTCGATCATATGAAGCACCTCACGGGAGAAGATGGTAAGGATATCTCGGTTAAAGTTCTCTATATCCACAACCTTACCATTGTATTTAAAGAACTTGTAGAGTTCTTTCATACGTGGGTGTACTTTTAGGTTGTCACTTGTGGTATAAGTACCATCAGCATTGCGCATGGGGTAGAGGTATACCTTCAAATCCTTAAAGAACAACTTACCAAAGGCTTCCAAGATACCACCACTTAGGTGACGGTAGTACTTTTCGTCAAAAATATCGACCAGGTTGTTTATTCCCATGGTCAATCCCATACGGTTACGGGTATAGTTGGAAAAGTACTCTACCAGTTTGTAATATTCCTGGAAGTTGGAGATCATTACTGTATAGCCCAGGGAGCAGAGCAAACGCGCTCGATCCATGAAATCCTGCTCGTCGATTTCCCCTTCGGCCCTAAGGTTGGAAAGGGTAATCTCGAAAATTGTTAAGGTCTTTTCGGGGTCCACACGATTTTCCTTCAGGAACATCTCGTAGGACTTTTCGAACATATCGATGTTTACCTTGGTTACAGGACGGAAGCTTCCACGCAGTGCCAATACGTTCTTTTTGTAAAGGATACGTGCAGGAAGGATGTTGTTTCCGTCGGGGCCAAAGATTACAGCCTCGGTCATTCCATTTTTAATCAGCTGAAGACTCATCAATCGGTTATCCACGGTCTTTTCGAAATTGGGTCCCGAAAAATTGATGGTATCGATCTCTATTTTGTCCTTGTCAATATGATCGTATAGGTAACGCAGTAATTTCCTTGGCTGATCGTGCTTGTAGAAAGCACCGTATATTAGGTTTACCCCTAGGATTCCCAAAGTTTGCTGTTGCAATACGGCTTCATTTTCCTTAAAGCGGATATGGAGGATGATCTCGCTGTATTCCTCATCGGGTCGGGCTTGGAACTTAATCCCTACCCAACCGTGGCCTTTGTATTTTTTGGCAAAATCGATCGTTGCAACGGTGTTTGCATAGGCAAAGAACATTTTGTTGGGATGGCG